>JAUYMV010000152.1 GCA_030698645.1 Mesorhizobium sp. | reverse complement strand
GTGGAAGCGCTGGAGCAGATGCATGCAGTATTTCAATAGCATTCCGCAGCCAATCTCCAATGGAAATTCTCCTCGTCGCGCGCAATCTGAATACACGCACCGCACGAGAGGAGATGTGTCATGCAGAAATTATCGCTCCCTACCCTGTGGCGTCTGGTGACTTTCGACGGGCATCGGCAGCGCTTGCTCGACCGATGCGGCGACTTCCGGCGCGACCCCCTGGCGCATCCCGATCTCGCCGCCATGAGCGAGCGCGAACTGGCGGACCTGCCGATGGGACAGTTGCGCATGCGCTGGTGATCGCAGGTTTCGGCTAGATTGCCGGCCGTCGACGGAGGTCCCCGTCCGTCGCCCAAAGCGTCTTCACGGCCATTTCACCTCGGGCGGCATGCTGGACAGAATGGCGTCGACATTGCCGCCGGTCTTCAGGCCGAAGGTCGTGCCGCGGTCGTAGAGCAGATTGTATTCGACGTAGCGGCCGCGGCGGATGAGCTGCTCCTCGCGGTCCGCCTCGGTCCAGTTCTCGTTGAAGTTCCGGCGCACGATGTGGTTGTAGGCGACCAGAAAGGTGCGGCCGACATCCTGGGTGAAGCGGAAATCGGCGTCCCAGCCGCCGGTTTCCGCAGGCGAGTGCAGCCAGTCGTAGAAAATGCCGCCGACGCCGCGCGGCTCGTTGCGGTGCGGCAGGAAGAAGTATTCGTCGCACCATTGTTTCAGCCGCGGATAGTCGGCGACCGCCTTGTGCTTGTCGCAGGTGAACTGCATCGCGCGATGGAAGGCGGCGGTGTCGGGATCGTCCTGCGTGCGCCTGCGGTCGAGCACGGGCGTCAGATCGGCGCCGCCGCCGAACCACTGGCGCGAGGTGACGACCATGCGCGTGTTCATGTGCACGGCGGGAACGTGCGGATTCCAGGGGTGCGCGATCAGCGAGATGCCGGACGCCCAGAAGCGCGGATCGTCTTCGCCGCCCGGCATCTGCTTGCGGAATTCCGGCGAGAACTCGCCGTGGACGGTCGACGTGTGGACGCCGACTTTCTCGAAGACGCGGCCATACATCATCGACATGACGCCGCCGCCGCCATCGCCTTCCTTGCGCAGCCATGGGGTGCGTTCGAAGCGGCCGGGCGACCATGAGGACTGCGGCCCGGCAAGGTCGTCCTCGATCTTCTCGAAGCCGGCGCAGATTCGGTCGCGCAACTCCTCGAACCAGGCCTTTGCTTCCGCCTTCCTGTCCTCGATTCCGTCCGGCAATCCCAAAGGAATCTCGGGCCGTTCCATGCGCTGCTCCCCAGTCGTCGACAAAAGACTCGTCTTTTTCGGTGTCGATCCCTAAACTTTCGGATGCACGGGTCAAGGAGTTCGTGTCTTGGGCACTCCGCCGCGGCCGCCGCTCGACGGCCTGAAGAGAAGTCTGGATCGCCGCCGCGCGGAAGGCATCCACATGCCGCGCGACGGTTTCGTGCGCGAGACGTTCAGCCTGCCGCGCACGGACGCGCGCGACAAGGCGCGCGAATGGTTCGAGCGCTGGCCGAAGCAGGCCTACTGGACGTCAATCGAGAGCTGGCGCGAAAGGCCCGACGACGTGATCGAGTTCACGATGCGGCGGCTTCCGACGGCGGACTGATGCGTCGGCTCTCGCGGCAGTCCCGTATCCAGGCGAACGCCGACCTGGACTATTCCCGCCAGCCTCTCACCGTGTCGCCGCCGAACACGACGTGCTGACGCAGCGCCGGCGTGAAGAGGCCGTAGAGCATGCGCGGATCGGGTGCGCTGACCGCGTCGAGCGCGGCGCGATGCTCGGGCGAGAGGGTGAGCGAGAGGGCCGACGCGTTGTCGGTCACCTGCGCCGCCCGGCTGACGCCCATCAGCGTGGACGTGATGCCCGGACGGCCGATGACCCAGGCAAGCGCCACGCGGGCCGGCGTTTCGCCGGCCTCCTTCGCGAGCTCGGTCAGCACATCCACAATCTTCCAGTTGCGCTCGGTGAACAGCGAATCGCCGAAGGGATTGGCGCCGTCGAGCCGCTTGTCGTCGGCTGGACGCTCTTCGCCGTCGGCGGCCTCCTCGCGCGGCACGCCGCCCTGGCGGGGCGCCGCGGCCTCTACGCTGGCGCGGTCATATTTGCCGGCGAGCAGGCCATAGGCTAACGGGCTCCACGGGATAATGCCCATGCTGAACTCGGCGGCGAGCGGGAGATGCTCGTCCTCGATGTCGCGGTTGGCGAGCGAATAGAAATATTGCAGCGCGATCGGACCGGGGAGGCCACGCACAGCGGCAAGGGTGGCGATCTTCGCGACGTACCAGGCGGGCGCGTTGGACATGCCCCAGTAGCGGATCTTTCCGGCGCGAACCAGCGCCGACATCGTGTCGAGCAGTTCCTCGGCCGGGGTGACCGAATCCCAGACGTGCACCCAGTAGAGGTCGATATAGTCGGTCTGGAGGCGCTTCAGCGAGCTATCGAGCGCGGCATGGATGTGCCTGGCGCCATTGCCGCCGGAAAGCCCGCCGGTCCGTGTGGCAAAGCCGGCCTTCGTGGCAACGACGACCTCGTCGCGCAGGTTGCGCTCGGCGATGAAGCTGCCCAGCATCTCCTCGCTGCGGCCATTGGCATAGACATCGGCGGTGTCGATGAAATTGCCGCCGCCGTCGACATAGGTGTCGAACACGGTGCGCGAGACATCCTCGCCGGAGCCCCAGCGGGCGGTGCCGAAGGTCATGGTGCCGAGGGCGAGCGGGCTGACGACGAGGCCCGAGCGGCCGAGCGTGCGGTAGTCGGAGAAGGACATTCTTGATTTCCTAGTGATCGATATGAAATCAAAGGCGCTACTTGCCCGCGAGAGTCAATGGTTTTATATCGATCGATATGGAATCAATCGAACCGCTGTCCCGGCGCAAGGCGGGGCGTCCCCTGTCATTCGACCGCGATGTCGCACTGAAGCAGGCCATGCTGCTGTTCTGGAGGCACGGTTATGAGGGGACGTCGATCAGCGATTTGACGGCGGCGATCGGCGTCACGCCGCCCAGCATCTACGCCGCCTTTGGCGACAAGAAGCATCTGTTCCTCGAAGCCGTGCAGCACTATCTGGCCGGACCGCTGACCTCGGTGACGATCATCGAGGGCGCTACGACAGCCGAGGATGCCGCGCGCGAGCTGCTCGAATCGGCCGCTGTCGGTTTCACCGGCGCCGACACGCCGCCCGGCTGCCTGCTGGCCAGCTCCGCCATCAGCGGGTCGGCTGCCTCGGACGATATCAAGAACGAGCTGGCGGCGATGCGGACGGGTA
>JAUYMV010000361.1 GCA_030698645.1 Mesorhizobium sp. | reverse complement strand
CGTCCGGCTCGCTCGCCGCCATGCCGCCGAGGCGCCTGGTCGGCAGGTTCTCGATATCGACCGGGCGGGCCGGCAGTTCGTCGATGCCGACGATCTGGTGCGCCTCGAGCGGCGCGAGTTCCAGTTCGCCCTGGTAGATCTCGGTCAGTTTCTGCAGTCGGGACGGCTGCGTCAGCAGGCTCCAGTCGGCCTTGAGCACGCTGATCGTGTCCTGCTCGAAACGGATCTGCCCCTCGATCTTGCGCACCTCTGCGAGCTGACCCTCGACCTGGTGCTTGGTGGAGTAGGTGAAGGCCGCGGCCGACACCATGACGGCGATAAGGACGATATCTGTGGTGCGGAACACTGACTCTACCTCTCCCCCGCCTGACGGATGTCGGGCAGCTTTGCAAATCCGAAAATCGAAAGATCGTCCGCGCGGGACGGCGCGGCGGTGCGCATGGCGCTGCGGAGTTTCGCCGAGCGCGCGCGCGGATTGCGCTCGGCTTCGGCGTCCGAAGCTGCGATCACCGCCGCCGGCTTCTCGAAGGTCGCCTGCTGAATGTGCACTTCCGGCAGATGGCGCGAGCCGCCGCCCGAGCCGGAGCGGTCGACCAGGAAGCGCTTGACGATGCGATCTTCCAGCGAGTGGAAGGTGACGACCGCCAGCCTGCCGCCCGGCTTCAGCGCGCGCTCGGCGGCAAACAGCGCCCGGGCGAGTTCGCCGAGCTCGTCGTTGACGAAGATGCGCAGCGCCTGGAAGACGCGCGTGGCGGGATGGATCTTGTCCTTCGGGTTGCGGCCGACCAGCGCCTCGATCGACTCGGCCAGATCGCGCGTGCGTTCGAACGGCCGCTCGGCGCGGCGCTTCTCGATCATGCGGCCGATTCGGCCGGCATGGCGTTCGTCGCCGAGGAACCCGAAGATGCGCGCGAGATCGCCCGCCTTGAAGCGGTTGACCACATCGGCCGCCGTCATGCCCTGCTGCGCCATGCGCATGTCGAGCGGACCGTCGTGGCGGAACGAAAAGCCACGCCCGGCCTCGTCGATCTGCATCGACGAAACTCCGATGTCGAGCACGACGCCGTCGACAGGCTGGCCCGCCTGTTCGTCGAGATGCGAAAAAGCGCCGTGCGCGAGCGTCAGCTTTCCGCCACTTGCGGCCTCGAGCGAACGTCCGGCCTCGATGGCGTCCGGGTCGCGGTCGATGGCGATAACCGAGGCGCCCAACGCCAGCAGCGCCATGGTGTAGCCACCTGCCCCGAAGGTGCCGTCGACGATCACCATGCCGCCGGCCGGCGCCAACGCCGCCAGCACCTCGTCGAGCAGGACCGGAATGTGGCGGACCGGTCCGCCACCGGCGTCATTGTCGCCGGGGTCCGCCATCATTCCGTTTCTCCGGCCGGGTCTATCACAGGATGCCCGCCAAGCCGTTTGCGCGCCGCCGCCTGCCGAAGCGCCAGCAGCCGTTGGCGTACCTCTGCCAGATGTCGGTTCATCGCATCCGGCTCCCAGATCTGAAAGAATTGACCGCGGCCCAGAAACCCGACTTCCGTCGTGATCCCCGTATGCGCGCGGATGAAATCGCTGATCGTGACGCGGCCATCGCCGTCGAGCTTCAGAAAGGTCCCCTCGCCGTGCACATAGGCCGACATGTCGTCGGAATTCTGTAGGAACGGGTCTTCCAGCGCGAGCTGGCGCTCGTAGCGCTCGAGCAGATCCATGCCGCCGACATCCAGCGCCGGCTCCGCCAGCGCGCGCAACGCATAGAGATCCGTGTAGCCGCGCTTCGTCGCCAATGCACGGAACGGCGAAGGCACGGAAACCCGCCCCTTGGTATCGATCCTGTTCACTGAACTCGACAGAAACCGGTCCATGCAACGCCAGAGCCGCTTCCGCCGCCCATCCCCTTGTCATCATCTGTTCCGCACGTGGGCGCAGCCCGTTGAGGCCCCCGCCGCCCTTGTTGTTCCGGCAAAAAGCATCGGCCCGCGCGAGCCAGCCGGCCGCCCGTTCGGGATACGCATCACCCCTGACCGAAACGAAGTCTTGATTGGGGTTATGGGATATCATGGGCTGTCATGGGCGTCAAAGGGAAAAGGCCACACTTCCGGGTTACGCGCCGTCGCAGAGGCATAGTTCTGCCCCTAGGGTCGTTTATCCGGGATTAAGGCTAACGAAGCGTTTAGGGGCCGGGCGCGGATCGCGCCCGGCTTGCCGCCGGCGCGGCGACCCACTAGCGTCTGGCCTCAGCTCTCGAAAAGATACGCCAGCCCATGACCGACAGCATATCGTCACGCGCCGCCAGCCTGCCGCATCTGCGCCGCGCCGAACTCGCCAAGGGCGATCCGGTTCCGCTGCCGCTCACCATGGCCGCGATCTACAATTTGCCGGGCGACCCCAAGGGTTTCGCGCAATATGGCCGCTTCGACAATCCGACCTGGCACGCGGTCGAGGCGCTGCTCGGCCATCTCGAGGATGCGCCCTGCGTGGCGTTTCCCTCCGGCATGGCGGCGATCTCGGCGGTGTTCATGGCGCTGCTGAAGACCGGCGACCGCATCCTGCTGCCGTCCGACGGCTACTATACGACGCGGGTCTTCTCGGAGCGTTTCCTGAAGCCGCTCGGCATGGAAGTCGACATGCGGCCGACGCGCAGCTTTTCCGATGGCGGTTTTGCCGGCTACCGGATCGTCTTCGTCGAGACGCCGTCCAACCCCGGCCTCGACATCTGCGACATCGCCGGCATTTCCGCCGCCGCCAAGGCGGCGGGCGCGATCGTCGTCGTCGACAACACCACCATGACGCCGCTCGGCCAGCGGCCGCTCGACCTCGGCGCCGACATAGTGGTCGCCGCCGACACCAAGGCGCCGAACGGCCACTCCGACACGCTGTTCGGCCACGCCGCGAGCCGCGACCCGGCGGTCGTCGCTGCGCTTCTGGAATGGCGAAAGCTCTCCGGCGCCATCCCCGGCCCGTTCGAAGCCTGGCTGGTGCATCGCGGCCTGGAGACGCTCGACGTGCGCTTCGACCGGATGTGTTCCTCCGCCGAGACGATCGCGCACCGCCTCGCCGCCCGGAAGGATCTCGTCTCGGTCGTCTTTCCCGGTCTTGAGGACCATCCCTCGCACAATCTGGCGCGCCGCCAGATGCTGCGCTTCGGCTTCCTGATCGGCCTGACCCTGCCGTCGGAAGGCGCCGCCGAACGCTTCATCGACGGCTGCGCCCTGCTCCAGCCCGCCACCTCCTTCGGCGGCGTGCACAGCTCCGCCGAGCGCCGCGCGCGCTGGGGCGACGCGGTCGCGCCGGGTTTTGTCCGGCTGTCGGTGGGGTGTGAGCCGGTCGAGGAGTTGTGGCGGGCGATCGACGGGGCGCTTAACGGGGTGGGCTGATGGCGAAGCATCGCTGACTTGCCCCTCCTGTGGTCGAGAAGGTTGCCGACCGAGCATCGACCTCGCGCGAAGGAGCGCTGCTGTTCGAATGACTACAGTTTTGGAATGTCGTCGGGAATGATGAAGCGTTTGCCATGCAGGACGCGGAGCACGACGACCTCGTCGGCGAGCACGCGGTAGAAGCTCAAATAGGCAGCGTATCTGACGGAACGCAATCCTAGGGATAGATCACCCCGGTCCGCACCCGAGTGCGGATGCGCGGAGAGGCGCTGCCAGCTCTGCTGAATCCTGTCGAGAAGTCGGTCGGCCGCGGCGGGGCTGTCGAACGCGATATGCGTCCAGATATCGATAAGATCCCGCTCGGCGCGTGCATTGGTGTGTATCGGCAGACCGACCATCAGGCGCGTTTCGCTGCGAGCCGCCGTTCCTTGAACTGGGCACGCGCCGCCGCCTTGATCTCATCCATCGAGCCATACTGCCCCGGCCCGCTGTCGATGCCCTCCTGCACCAGCGCGCGCAGTTCCGCGATCGTGTAGCCGAAATTGTCGCGCCGCTCGGCCCATTCGCGCAGCGCCTCGTCGACGACCGCGCTTGCCGAAGCATAATCTCCCGCCTCGACGGCGGCGTCGATGGTCGCGGCGAGGTCCGTCGACAGCGTGATGCTGCGGGTTTCGTGGTCGTCCATGGCACTCTCCCGGGATGGCTGAAAATACGGCCAAAGCGGAATCGCGGCAAGCGCCTGGTCCGGTTGCCGATATCGCGTTCGCAGGCTCGGTTGAGTCTGAATGCGAAGTGTCTGATTCAACGCATGAACAGCTTGACTCAGATCCGCC
>JAUYMV010000143.1 GCA_030698645.1 Mesorhizobium sp. | reverse complement strand
GCGTCGCCATGGATGATGAGGCCGGACGACGGGCCGGGCGCCAGGAAAGAAAAGTCGTAGATGTTAGGCTGCGGCGCGACCGAGATGAAGCCCTCGACCTCCGGCCGGCGCATCAGCAACTGCATGCCGATCCACGCGCCGAAAGAGTAGCCCGCGACCCAGCAGCTCTTCGAATCCGGGTGATGCGACTGTACCCAGTCGAGCGCGGCGGCCGCGTCCGAGAGTTCGCCCATGCCGTGGTCGAACTCGCCCTGGCTGCGGCCGATGCCGCGGAAGTTGAAGCGCAGCGTCGTGAAGGCGCGCTTCTGGAACATGTAGAAGAGGTCGTAGACGATCTTGTTGTTCATCGTGCCGCCGAACTGCGGATGCGGATGCAGGATGATGGCGATCGGGGCGCTCTTTTCGGTCGACGGCTGGTAGCGGCCTTCGAGACGACCGGCCGGGCCGGTGAAGATGACTTCGGGCATGATTACTCCACATGCGGCGCGGGCTTCGTGGCGGAGAGGACCGTCGGTTCTCATCCGGCCTTGACGCGAAGCGGCGGCCTCCATAAAACCAGTTTAGAATTATTCAAAACTGGGCGGGCTTTCAGGCCCGGTCGTTCGAAGGGCGTAAATAGGACGCCCGGCCTTGCAAATTCAAGGAAATAACGCGTCCGGCGCGTGAATCCGTCAAATGAGGATCAATCAGCGCATCATGCCGGCCAGCCGCATCTATCTCGACTACAATGCGAGCGCGCCGCTGCGTCCTGTGGCGCGGCAGGCGATGCTCGATGCGCTGGATGTCACCGCCAATGCGTCCTCGGTGCACGCCGATGGGCGGCGCGCGCGGCAACTGGTCGAGGCGGCGCGGCGTGAAGTCGCGGCGCTGGTGGGCGGCGCCGCCGCCGATGTGATCTTCACGTCCGGCGCGACGGAGGCGGCGTCGACGCTGCTGCGGCCGGATTGGCTGATGGGGCGCGGCCCGGTGCGCATCGCGCATCTCCATGTCTCGGCCGCCGACCACCCGTGCACGCTGAATGGCGGACACTTCGCCAGCGACGCGGTGACCGTCATCGGCGTCGATGGCGAGGGAATGATCCGGCTCGATGAACTGGAGAGTGCGCTGGCGGCGCATGATCGCGCCACCGGTTTGGCTCTCGTCTGCGTCCATGCCGCCAACAACGAGACCGGCGTGATCCAGAACATGGCCGACATCGGCCGCATCGCGCATGCGGCCGGCGCGCTGACGATTTTTGACGCCGTTCAGGCCGCCGGGCGGATACCTCTAGATATTACAGATGGTTGCGCGGATTTCCTGATTCTGTCGTCGCACAAGATCGGCGGTCCGCAGGGCGCCGGCGCCATCGTGTCGGCCGGCGGCGTGCTGATGCCCCGGGCGCTGATCTCCGGCGGCGGCCAGGAGCGTGGCCACCGCGCCGGCACCGAGAATGTCGCCGCGATCGCCGGCTTCGGCGCGGCCGCGCGCGAGGCGGCCGCCGGGCTGGCC
>JAUYMV010000040.1 GCA_030698645.1 Mesorhizobium sp. | reverse complement strand
AAGAGCAGGTCCGGCCAGGGGACGTGTCCGCCGGCCACCGTCGCCCGGCCCCGGCGGTCGATTTGTGCCGGCAGGAAGTTCATCGGCGGAGACCCGAGGAAATTTGCCACGAAACGGCTCGTCGGTCGCCGGTAGACCTCGGCCGGGGTGCCGACCTGCTCGATCAGGCCCTGGTTCATCACAACCAGCCGGTCTGCGAGCGTCATCGCCTCGACCTGGTCATGCGTGACGAAGACGCTCGTTGTCTTCAGCTCGCGATGCAGCCGCTTGATCTCGAGCCGCATCTGGATACGCAGCTTGGCGTCGAGGTTCGACAACGGCTCGTCGAACAGGAAGATGCCGGGTTCCCGCACCATGGCGCGGCCCATGGCGACGCGCTGGCGCTGGCCGCCGGATAGCTGCGACGGTTTGCGATCGAGGAGATCGCCTAGCCCCAGCATCGCCGCGACCCGGCTGACGCGCCGCCCTCGCTCAACCTTGGAGACACCGGCAACCTTGAGCGCGTAACCGATGTTTTCGGCCACCGTCATGTGCGGATAGAGCGCGTAGTTCTGGAACACCATCGCGCAGCCGCGGCGGCCGGGCTCGATGTCGTTGACGACGCGCCCGTCGATGGCGATCTCGCCGGCGGAGATGTCCTCCAGCCCGGCGATCATCCTGAGCAGAGTGGACTTGCCGCAACCGGACGGGCCGAGGATGACGAGGAATGAGCCGTCCTCGACAAACAGGTCCAGCCCCCGCACGGCGGGAGTCCGACCGTAGAGCTTGTGGACGTCGCGGATGTCGATCGAGGCCATTGGGTATGCCCGTTGCGGTGCTTCGGGGCATGCCTATGCCCGCGCCGTATCGGCAGCATGACGGGTTTCAAACACCGTTCGAGTCCGACGTCCGGGATACCCGCATCGCTCAACTGGCGCCGCGGAACATCGGTGCCACGACCTCCACGATCCGCGCGATGACCTCGTCCGGATTGGAAAAATCGATCGTATGGTACGTCAGGACTTCGTTGCGCTGTCGGCTCCGCGTTACCTGGGAGCGGATGCCAAGTGCGCAGCTCATCCGCCAGCCGATCTCCGCTTCACTTAGCCACGGCGCCAGCATGCGAAAGTAGGGCATGAACACGCGGTGGTGGTCTATGCCTTCGATGATCGGACGGTAGAGTTCGGGCGTGCTGCTGCGCTGTGCCATCGCGTTGAAATGCGCAAGCACCGCATATTTCGAGCGCGGGTCGAGGCTCCAACGCACCGACGGATCGATCAGCGCGGCAATGAGATCCTCCAGCGCCGGCGGACAGGGCGAGGCGCGCTGCACCGCACCGTTCAGCAGGGAAAGCCTTTCCGCGTTGAGGCGCTTGTAGACGCGCTGTGCCGCGGCGATGACAAGTTTTTCCTGCGATCCGAAGTGATAGCTGATCGAAGATGGCGTCGTGCCCGCGATACCCGCGACGCGCCGCGCGGTCAGTTCCTCAATGCTGCCGATCTCGCACAGCAACTGCTCGCATGCGTCGACAAGCTTCGCCGCTGTAGGGTTCATTTTGCTTACCCGAACACCCTACACCCTGACATGCAAATGTTGCGGCTTTGCAACGGACCCGAAGCGCGCCGAAAACTTCGTTCGAACTCCCCCGATGCCCGCGGCTGAGTCGTGTATTCGAACGCGTACGCTTGGTAGTTGCCGCTTGCCTCGCCGGGGCACAATTACAGCCATGGGCTGCGGCGCTCGAACATGGCAAGCCGACGATCCCAAGCCGGCGCGTCGATCGCGCCGGCTTGGGGAACTTGTCGTATCAACCGGCCTTGACGGTGATCTTCTTGTCCGCCTTCTGCGCATCCGCCGTCTTGGGAAGCTTGACCTTGAGGACGCCCTTGGTCACGCTCGCCTCGATCTTGTCGGCATCGACGCCATCGGGCAGCCGGAACGAACGCTGGAAGGAGCCGTAGCGCCGTTCAGACAGATGGAAATCCTTTTCCTTCTCTTCCTTTTCTTCCGTCTTCTCGCCCCTGATCGTCAGCGTGTGATTGGTCAGCTTGATTTCGACGTCTTTTTCGTCGATGCCGGGCAGTTCAGCCGTGATTTCGTATTCCTTTTCCTTCTCGACAAGATCCATCGCGGGCGCGATCGGCCAGGCAGCGCCCCCGAGCCTCGGCATCTCCAGATCGAACATCGAACGCGACGTCGGCAAGCCAAATCCGAGAGGGTGAAAGTCGTCGAACAAGCGTTCGATCTCGCGGCGTAGATCATTGAACGGTGTCCAGCCTGCGGAGACTTCGGCGGGAGTGGATTTCCCGGACTTCACGGGCAGTTTGGGAGTCGATTCAGCCATGGCTTTGGTCCTCGAATGAACGTTGATCGGCAGGTGCCGCCGCCTTCGTCTTTCACCTCGGGTCTTTCCCGCAGGCGCCAGGACCGAAGGCGTGCGCATCCGCTTGTCCGTTTCCCTGCCGAGCGGTCCGTGGGGGCGTCCTGCGGTTCATCGCGTCGCTGCGCCTGCTCGGCCGGGCCCGACAAGAACTGCATGAGAGCAAGTGCGTCGGACGCCGACATTGATTCGCATCAACGTCTACCGCGAGCGCCATGGAGATTCCCGATCGGGAAGAACCAAAATTTGACGGGGATCAATATCTGCCGCGCCAGAACCTGCGAGAAAGAGACATGCGGCTTTTTGCGCTGAACGGTTCGGAGGCAGTCGGCGCTGCGGTAGCGCGGGCCCTGTCGGTCGGTCTCGATCCGCATGAGGAACGGGACTTCGAGGACGGCGAACACAAGGCACGTCCGCTCGTCAGCGTGCGCGGCGCGGACGTCTATGTGCTGCACAGCCTTGGCGGAGGCGCCGGCGCTTCCGTCAACGACAGACTGTGCAAGCTGCTGTTCTTCCTGGCGACATGTCGCGAAAACGGCGCCGCGCGTGTGACGGCGATCGTTCCCTACCTGGCCTATGCGCGAAAGGACAGGCAGACCAAGACCCGCGATCCGGTCACGACGCGCTACGTCGCGCAACTGTTCGAGGCGGTTGGAACCGACCGGATCGTCACACTCGACGTCCACAACTTCGCTGCGTTCCAGAACGCGTTCCGATGCGAGAGCATCCATCTCGACACGCGGAATCTGTTTGCGCCGGCCATCCGGGATTTGGCAGGAGACGGGCCGATCACGATCTTCTCGCCCGATGGCGGTGGCCTGAAGCGGGTGCAGTTGCTCAAGGAGGCCCTCGAGGCCGGCGCCACGGAAGACGTCGGTTTCGGGTTCATGGAGAAGCGTCGCAGCGGAGGGGTCGTCTCCGGGGATCTCTTCGCCGGCGACGTCTCTGGCACCGCTGTCTTCATCGTCGACGACATGATCAGCACGGGTGGGACCATGCTGCGCGCAGCGCTCGCCTGCCGTGACCGCGGAGCGAACGCCGTGCATGCGATCGCGACGCACGCACTGTTTGCCAAAGGCGCCGAGGCGCTGCTCGAGAGCCGGGGCATAGACCGCATCATCGTGACCGACAGCGTCGCAACGGCGACGCTCGCCAAAGCCGCCAATCCATCGGCGCGGCTGGATGTTCTGTCGACTGGTCCCCTGATCGGCGAGGCCGTCAGACGCCTCCACTCGAACGCTTCGATATCCGATCTGCTCGGGATTCCGGACTGAGGCACTCCTGCTCGGCCTGACGGAGATAGCGGATCGCGAGCGGCCGCCACCTCCCGGCATGGCGAACCGGCTTCTCGCTGAGGTGCACGATGCACAGGCGGGCTCGAAGCAATGCACGGAACCCACCGTAAAGCGCGAGGAGGCCGGCGTCCGGGCGATCCGGGACCCGGTCTTCGAGGGCACGGTTCAGCAGGGGGCGGACCCATAGGGCGCCCAGCATGTCACATTCCATGCCGAGATAATTGACCTCGTCATAGGGGTCCAGGATGCGCATCGACCGGTTGAATTCGAGGCAATCGATGATTTGCGGGGGGTTCGTCAGGCACACATGCTCGGGACGCAAATCGCCGTGCCCCTCGATGATTGCACCACGGGCGATCCGCGCTTCGATCCTCGACGTCGATTGTGCCAGCAGGCCGTCGACGGCATCCAGCACCGGCAAGGCGATGTCCGCCAATCCGAACTCGGATCGTAGCAGAACCGAGCGGCTGATGCGCTGCTCCTCGTGGAGGTGATGCAGATAGGCTCCGCCGTCGGCGATTTCCGGCTCGCGACTTGCGTAGAAATCCGCGAGCATGGCAGCGACGTTTTCCAGGGCTTGGGGCCCTGCATTCCCGCCGCGGATTCGTTCGTCCAGCATATCAGCCGCCGGCAGACGCTCCATTTCGACCAGCCAGTCGATGGCGAGGCCGGGGCCGCCGAGCGACAGGCGGCCCGCTTTGTCACGGCGTAGCGGAACGATCTGCCGATAGGTCCGGCCAGCAAGGCGGCGGTTGAGCCTAACTTCCTCCTCGCAGAAGAAGCGGCGTCTGGCGATGGTGCTGAAATCGAGGAATGCAAACCGCACCGGCTTTTTCATCTTGTAGACCCGGGTATCGGTGAGGAAGACCCAGGACATATGAGTCTCCCGCGCTTCGACCTTCCGTGGCGCATCAACATACGCCGATGGGGCGCTCAGAAAGCGCACCTTCTCCGCAAGAGCTGCAATATTCCGTCGTTTCGTCATGCCAGCACAATGGCTTTGGATTCGGGCATTCACTTTGACACGCATCAATGTCCGGTCCGCAGTCCGCGGCTTGTTTCGGTGCACTACGATTGCAATCATCGGTGCGGAAACCGATGGATCGCAAATACCGTCATCGGTTCCTTTATCTTTTTCGCCGCGCTGGTTCTGATAGTGCTCTTTCAACTATGGCTCAGGAGTCGCGACGCGGCCTCGATGCCTGTCAATCGTCAGCGCGGGGAGCGGGATTGACGGAGGTCAATGACCGCCAGCCCGAGGACCTGTTGGATGCCTCCGGTCCATCGTGGGAGAGATCCATGCGCAGCCTGACGAGACGCTTCTTTCTGTCCGCCGCGGCCTTTGCCGTTGCCTTCGCGGGGCGGGCGGGATTCGCGCGAGCCGAGACGGGTCTGCCGGAAGTACAGAAGACCGGAGGAATGTCTCTGCTCGAAGCCCTTTCGCTGAGGCGCTCTATCCGGCTCTATACCGACAAGCCGATCGAGGAGGAGAAACTCTCGACGCTGCTCTGGTGCGCGTTCGGCATAAACAGGCCGGACAGCGGCGGCCATACGGCGCCATCATGGCACACGTCGATGGAGACGGACATCTACATTGCCGATGTGGCCGGAGTCAGAAAATTCGATCCGGCAACGCAAGCTGCCGACCAGGTGCTGGCCGAAGATATCCGCAAGAAGGCGAGCCCGCAGCCCTTCGTCGGATCGGCGCCGACAGTCCTGATCTACGTCGCCGACCGCGCGCGCATGTACAAGGCCAGCGATGCGGAGCAGATTCAGTCCGCCCATGTGGACGCTGCGATTGTGGCGCAGAACGTCTACCTCTATTGCGCATCCGCCGGCCTCGGCACCTGCCTGGTCGGCGGCGCTGACCCCAAGGGACTGGCGGAGCTCCTGAAACTGCCCGAAACCCAGATCGTCACCTTCGTGCAGCCGGTCGGATATCCGAAGACGGCCGCGTAAGGTCTGGCCCCCCCCGCCGGGGGCTTTGCTCACGCGTACCTACGGTGTGTCCGACAGAAGGATTCCCCTAAGGTGCTGCTGGAAGAATTCGGCAGCACCTGCGCGGTTGAGGTGGTCCGTGTCGGCGTAGAAGCGCGGGTCGTCCATGGTTTCCGAAAGGTCGAGAATGCTGGCGCCGTTGCTCGCGACGACTGACGTCAGTCCGCCGTCGAATTCCGCTTCGTCGATCAGGAGCTTGCGAAAGCGCGATGGGAGCGGCGGCTTGATCACGGTCACGTCGGCGCCCCGGTCGCGCGCGAAACCGATCAATTCCGCCAACTCGCCGAGGTAGCGCGTGCCGGATGCGCCCTCCTCGCCGGCATCGGGATAGAGATAGTCCACGCGCTTCCTGTCAGCGGTGGCCGAAGGCTTGAAGACGCGGTCGAAGGTCGCCTCGCCCTCCCATACATCGGGACGAAAGCGATCGCGGTTGTTGATCTTCGAGAAGCCGGTGGCGTAGTCGAGCAGGGCGCGCGGATCGACGCCCTTCTGCAGGACGTAGCGGGCAAGGCTTGCCGCGACCGCGGCGCTGAACGGCGTCTTGGCGAGCAATTTCGGGTCGGAGAGCCTTTCCTCGTTCCATTGCGGCGACCGAAAGGCGAAGGCGTCGGCGACGTAGAGGATGTGGCTGGCGCGGTGGCTGCGGAAGAAATGCTCCAGCACGAAGCGGTTGTAGAGCGGTCCGGTGCCCGGACCGGCGAGATTCAGGATCCTCAATCCCGTGGCGGCCTGCATGACCTCGTTGAAGCCGTCGAAATCCAGCGGCATTGCGTGCGATGCTCCGAGGATCACCCAATCATAGTCCACCGACTGCGCCGTTTCGATCTTGTGGATCGGGTTCATGTGGCCGTTGCGCCGGACGAGCCATTCCGAACCGGCGAAGAGCAGCGCGTAGAGCAGAAGGCCGATCACCACGAAGCGCATCGCCGTTGCGGTCCGGAGGTCTGTGTTGATCGGGATGATGCACTCCATTTGCGGGTCTCAGAACTGCATGTAGATGAACTGGTCGGCCTGCCAGCGGCCGAGGACGAGGAGGGCCATGAGGCCCGCATAGTAGGTGCCCCACCGGACCGCCACAGGCGCTGCCGCAAGGTGCGACCAGATCGACCGGCGCTCGTCGAGGAATTCGATCGCGAGCAGCAGCAGGATGAGCGCCGCGCCGATCCCGTGATCGACGGTGAAGGGATATTTCGTCGCCAGCGACGGCAGTCCCGGCAACGCGTTCCAGATCCTGCCGATCACCGTCAGCGCCTTGTCGATCGTCTCGGCGCGGAAAAAGATCCAGCTGACCAGGATGAGATGGAACGTCAGGACCACGCGAACGACCAGGAGCACCGAACTCGCGGCGAGCGCCGGCATCAGCTCGGCCAGCCGACGCCAGAGCGGGCGCGTCGCCAGCCCGGCCCATTGGTAGAATCCGTTCAACGCGCCCCAGACGAGGAAGGTCCATCCAACCCCGTAACCCAGGCCCGCGTGCCAGAGGCCGCTGATAAGAAAGACGGCCATCACGTTCAGATAACGGCGCAGCGATCCCGCCTGGCTGCCGCCGAGCGGGATGTAGAGGTAATCGCGGAACCATTGCCCGAGCGAGATATGCCAACGCGACGACCAGAACTCGGCCGTGCTGACGGAAAGGTACGGGCGGCGAA
>JAUYMV010000358.1 GCA_030698645.1 Mesorhizobium sp. | reverse complement strand
ACGATCGCCTCGGCATTCCAGGCGCCGACGGCGGTCTCGACCAGCCGCTTACGGCCGAAGAAGACCGGCGGGCGGGCGGCGGCTACCGCGACAGCGGGCTGGGCGCCACCGAAATCCACCGCGCGCCGCATTGTCTCCAAGCCCTGGAATTGTCGCATCGCCGCGCCAAGCACCACCTGCGGGTGGGCGCCCGATTCGACGAAGCGCTGCAGCGCCCGGTCGAGGTCGGCGAGCGCCCCTGAAAGCGCGGCGTCGATCGCCTGATCGACCGACGAGGCGGACACGTCTCCCGACGACGCCTCGACATCGGCCAGTGTGATCTGGCCGGCGCCCTGGCAATAGAGCATCAGCTTCTCGATCTCGCCGCGGGTCGCCAGCCGGTCGCCGCCGAGGCGGCGGCGCAAGGCCTGCCGTGCATCGGGCGCGATGGTCATGTTGTTGCGCGTCAACTCCGCATCCAGCAGCATCTCGACGGAACGCTCCTCGTCGGCGTAGCAGGGCAGCGCCATGGCGGAGGCGGCAGATTCCGCGATCGCGCGCAACGGCGCGGCCTTCTTGAGATCGCCGGCTTCGATCAGGATGATGGCGTCGCGCAGCGGAAGAGCGGCCAGTTCCTTGACGGCGTCGGCGAGGCCCTTGTGGGCGCCAGCATTGCGCAGCCAGAGCAGCCGCTCGCCGCCGAACATCGGCACCATGCGCGCCTCGTCGAGCAGGCGTCCCGGATCCTGCTCGAGCTCGGACGCTTCATAGCGGATCACCGAAAAGGGATCGTCGAGGGCGAGACCGGTCTTCGCGGCAAAGAGCGCGGCGCGTTCCGACACCAGGCCACGGTCCGGGCCGTAGATCAGCACGACGCGGACCCGGGGATCGGGCCTGGCCAGCCATGCATCGACTTCGTGGGCTTTCTTCTGTGCCATCGGTTTGGGTTAGCACGGCCGCGTCGCAGCGCAATCGAAAACCAATGCGGATTGCCCAAAGGTGGCAATGGCGGGAACGAAGGCGAGGGAGAGTCGGTCGCCGCGGCGCGCACGGAAGCGGGCGATAGGCCGGCGGCCGGCGTTCCGGACCTGCGCCGCTTGGCGATTCGATACGGCACCCTATTCGCGCGTTGCGTCGGTTGCTTTCCGGAAGCGGTCGGCCCATTCACGGCTGGTGTCGTTCGCCAGTTTGGCGGTGCCGGGGTGGACGGTCCTGGCGAGCTCCGGATCGCGGCCGAGCGCAGACAGGATGTTCGCCAGGGCGGGCTGCGGGTCTGCCGCCATCGTCTCGTAGGTCAGGCGCAGCGGCTCGATGCGGTGCGCGGCGAAGAAGTCGTTCCATGCCGCATCGTCGGCCTGAAGCTCGGCGACCAGGGCGGCGATGCGGTCCGCATCAAAGGCGGCGGGCCGCGGCGGCGCGGTTCTTTCACGCTCGGTTCCGTCGGCGCCGAGATGCCAGAGGCCGCTCTGTTCGGCCCGAATGCGCGACACTGCCTGGGCGACCTTGTCGCGTCTGGACAGATGTACATAGAGCGTTGGCCCGAAGGCTTTTTCGAAGCGCGCCGGAGCATCGGGAAGGCCGGGATGGAGCCGGTCGAGGCGCCTGGTCGCGTCGGCGACGCTTGCCCACATCAGGCGGAGCCCGAAGACGCCCGTGTCGCCGGTTCCGTCCCTGAGCATCGCCGCAAGGTAGGCGCGGTCGAACTCCGGATCGTCGGCGAGATCGCTTTGCGGGACGCCCCAATAGTCGGCCCATTCCGGAATGTCCTCCTGGCGAAAGAAGGAGTGGGGCCGGCCCGCGACGCCGGTGGCGGCCAGCATGTCGCAGAGCAGTGTGCTGCCCGAGCGTGGGGTGGCGCAGAGGATATAGGCTGAATACTTGGCGATGCCGGCGAGTCCCAACGAAGCGAAATCCTGATTCGCGCCGACCATAGTCAGTCAGATCCGGGATCGCCACCGCCCGGAGCCAGATTGTCCGCCGGGGTTGTCATGCGCTCACACAGCCCAGACCGGGGGTCACACGGCTGAAACGACCGTCCGTCTGTTGCCTCGCAGCCCGGATGGCGAGCCGGCGGATGGCGATACCGTGCGCTCGTTTCCGTGGTTTGGCCGATCGGGGTGACGCGATGCGCTAAACAAAACGGCCACCCGAAGGTGGCCGATTTAAATGCTTGATTTCGTTTAAGAAAACTGGAGCGGGTGAAGCGATTCGAACGCTCGACCCCAACCTTGGCAAGGTTGTGCTCTACCCCTGAGCTACACCCGCTCGCGCGGCCCGAAGGCCGCAAGCCGCGCCTATATGGCCGAAGCCGGATTTGAATGCAACAGGTAAATGGCGGGCCGCAGGGCCGGCTTCGCATGCGCGACCGCGCAGGACCGGCCGGGCCGCGGGCTCATTTAGGGCTCGCGCATGTGGGTGGCTTGGCAAGACGCCGGCTACGGCTTAGACGAAGGCATCCCGCAACGGACCCCATCGCCATGCCGAAGACGCCGACGGACCTGCTCGCCTTTCTCGATTCGCTCGGAATCGCCGTCGTCACGACCGAGCATCCGCCGCTCTTCACGGTCGCCGAATCGCAGGCTCTGCGGGGCGAAATTCCCGGGCGGCACACCAAGAACCTCTTCCTGAAGGACAAGAAGGACAATTTCTTCCTCGTCACGACGGGCGAAGACAGCGAGATCGATCTCAAGACGGTCCACCAGATCATCGGCGCGGCAAGCCGCGTGTCGTTCGGAAATGCCGAGAAGATGCTCGAATTTCTGGGCGTCACGCCCGGCGCCGTGACGCCGTTCGGCATCATCAACGATTCCGGAGGCCGGGTGCGCGTCGTGCTCGACGACGAATTGATGCGGCACGCGATCGTCAATGCGCATCCGCTGGTGAACACCGCGACGATTTCGGTTGCGCCGTCCGACCTTGTCCGCTTCATGAAGGCGACAGGACATGAGCCGGCAGTCTTGAAACTCGCCGGTTGATCGCCACATCAGGCGCACCGCAAAGGCGCGTCGACGACCGCCGGCCCAAAGCGCCGGCGCCATGCGGTCCGGGGCAGTGGACGCCAGGAGACCAGCATGAGCACTCAGAACAATCCCTTCGCCGTCGGCGAAAGC
>JAUYMV010000119.1 GCA_030698645.1 Mesorhizobium sp. | reverse complement strand
CCCGACCGGCACGCTGGAGCCGCGCCGCGCCACCATGATCGTTGACCTGGTGCACAAATCCGAACGCGACCTGCCGCAATGGCGGATCGGCGAAACCATCCTGGCGACGCTCGACACGGTGCCGGACCTGCGCGCCTATTTCGTCAACGACCGCGGCGAGCGGCAGCTGGCGATGGGCGTGATGGGCACCGACGGCGCCGTCCTCGACGAGCAGGCGCGCAAGATCCAGAGCGCGATGAACGCGTCCGGAATGTTCCGCGCGGTGAGTTCCAACGCCGCGCTCGACCGCCCCGAGGTGATCGTGGTGCCCGACCTCGCCCGCATCGCCGAGATGGGCCTGACCACCGCGGCGATTTCCGAGGCGCTGCGCGTCGCGACGATCGGCGACGTCGACGCCAACCTCGCCAAATACACCGTCGGCGACCGCCAGATTCCGATCCGCGTCCAGCTGAACGAGGAGGCCCGCAAGGATCTGTCGGTGATCGGTTCGCTGCCGGTGCAGACCGCGGCCGGACTGTCGGTGCCGCTGTCGTCGGTCGCCGACATCCGCTTCGGCCAGGGCCCGTCCTCGATCCAGCGCTTCAACCGCGAGCGCCGCGTCGTCATCGGCGCCGACATGGCCGGCACCGCCGAGATCGGCGAGGGGCTGGAGTTCGTGAAGAACCTGCCCGAGGTGAAGAACCTGCCGGCCGGCACCCGCGTGCAGGAGACCGGCGAGGCGGAGATCATGGGCGAGGTGTTTTCGGGCTTTGCCACCGCCATGACCACCGGACTGATGCTGGTGCTGGTGGTGCTGATCCTGCTGTTCGGCTCGGTCTACCATTCGATCACCATCCTGGGCTCGCTGCCGCTGTCGATCGGCGGCGTGGTGGCGGGTCTCTGGCTGACCGATTCGGCGATCTCCATGCCGGTCGTCATCGGCATCCTGATGCTGATGGGCATCGTCACCAAGAACGCCATCATGCTGGTCGACTTCGCCATCGAGGAGCGCAAGCAGGGCGTGCCGCGCACCGAGGCGATCGTCGACGCCGGCCGCAAGCGGGCGCGGCCGATCGTCATGACCACCATCGCCATGTCGGCCGGCATGGTGCCGGCGGCACTCGCGCTCGGCGACGGCGGCGAGTTCCGCGCGCCGATGGCGGTGGCGGTGATCGGCGGCCTGCTGGTGTCGACCTTCCTGTCGCTGGTCTTCGTGCCGTCCGTCTACACGATCATGGACGACGTCTCGATCGGCACGTCGCGTCTGTTCGGCTGGCTGGTCCGGCCGAACGCCAAGGACGATCCGGAGGACGACGCGAAGCCGGATAGGGGGAACGTGCACGCCCTGCCGCACGGGGGCGCGCGGGAGATGCCGATCGCGGCGGAGTAGCCGGCTAGCGCGCCATCCGCGTCGATGCGCTGACGGCGTGAAGCGCATGCGAAACGCTATTTGGAATCCTGTCATCATTGTTGCACTATGATCTGGCACGGCTTGCCCCGACGCGTGGCGCAACGCCGACCAACTGGATGCAGACTGCTTGAACGAGATCGACCGCCGACCGCTCGACATCGGACCGCGCATGATGGGTCCGGCCGCGTCGCGATCGGCGGTGATCCCGACGCTGTCGGCGGCGCGCTGGCTGCTGATCCTGGTGATCGCGGCGGGCGTCTATTTCTTCCACGGCTTTCTCGTGCCGGTGCTGGCGGCGCTGGTCATCGCCTTCGCCACCTGGCCGCTCTACCGGCGGCTGCTCGCCGCGGTCGGCGACAACCGCACCGTCGGCGCGACGCTCGCCCTCCTTCTGATCCTCGGCTTCCTCGTCATTCCGATCGTCGTCGCCGGCAGCTACACGATCAACGAGGTGCGCAGCTGGGTGGTCTGGGCGCTCGAGACCAACCGCGTCGGCGCGCCCATCCCCGAATGGATCACCGCCCTGCCGGGGGTCGGACCCTGGCTCGGCGATCAGTGGCGCGTGCATGTCGGCCATCCGGGCGGCATTGGCGAGATCATCCAGCTGGTCAGCGGCGCCAATATCGGCAACATCTATCGCGGCGTTCTCTCGGCCGGCGGCAGCGCTTTCGGCCTGCTCCTGACGCTGCTGTTCATGCTCATCGTGCTGTTCTTCGCCTACCGCGACGGCGAAGCCTTCGCCGCGCAGATCGACCGCATCGGCGAGCGCATCCTGCCCAACCGCTGGGACCGCATCTCGCGCGTCGTGCCGGCGACGATCAGCTCGACGGTCACCGGCATGACCATCATCGCCATCGGCGAGGGCGTCGTGCTGGGCGTCGCCTACTGGATCGCCGGCGTGCCGTCGCCAGTGACGCTCGGCGTGCTGACCGCGATCATGGCGCTGATTCCGGGCGGCGCGCCGCTGTCGATGACGCTGGTGTCGATCTACCTCGTGGCGAGCGGGTCGTGGATCGCGGGCCTCTGCCTTTTCATCTGGGGCACGGTCGAACTCTTTGTCGTCGACAAGACGATCCGCCCGAAGCTCGTCGGCGGCCCGATCAAGCTGCCATTCCTGCCGACCTTTTTCGGCCTCGTCGGCGGCGTCAAGACGATGGGCTTTCTCGGTCTGTTCGTCGGCCCGGTGCTGATGGCGCTGCTGGTCGCGATCTGGCGCGAATGGCTGCGCGAATCGGAGCTGGTCGAAGTCCGCCCGGCCGCCGTGCCATCTGCCTTCGCGCCGGGTGCGACCGCCGTGAACCGGCCGGACATCGCTCAGACCGGCTGAATCTTAGCCGGGCCGTCGCGCCTTCGCCGCCCGTCGAGCAATTGCCAGATCGAGTGCGCCACCAGCGCGACGACGAGGATCAGGCCGCCGATCAGGCTGTTGGTGGTGGGAACCTCGGAGAAGATCATCCAGACCCAGATCGGCGCCAGCACGGTTTCGAGCAGGTAGAACATCGCCACTTCCGGGCCGGAGATGTAGCGCGGTCCGGTGGCCAGGCAGAAGAACGAGATCGGCATGATGACGGCGCCGTTGAAGATGATCCACCATGGCGCCTCGACCGAAAAGCCCGTGCGCGAGACCATCACCACCGCCACCAGCGCCGGGAAGGCGACGCCGATCAGCGCGGTGAAGCCCATGTCGCGGCCCGACGCGCGGCTGACGGTGATCGCCGCGGCGATCAGGAAGGCGGAGCAAAGCGCCATCAGGTCGCCGAACAGATTGCCGGTGCCGATCGAATCCCCGACGATGACCAGCACGCCGACGATCATGACGGCCATGGCGACGAGCGTCGCCGGACGTGGCCGCTCGTTCAGGAAGATCCATGACAGGAGTGCGGCGAACATCGTGTTGAACGCCAGGATGAAGACCAGATTGGCGGTCGACGTCGCATAGACCGCGGCGATGAAGGTGATCGAGGCGAGACCGTAGAGCGTGGCGACGGCGACGCCGGCGCGACCGGGCACGAGCGCCGGCGCTCTTGCACTGAAGGCGCGCCAGACCGCCCAGATCAGAATCGCGGCGGCGAAGGTGACCGTGCTGCGCAGCAGCAGGATCGACCAGGCGTCGCCGCCCGACAGCCGGATCAGCGGGATGTCGACGGTCAGCGCCAGGCCGCCAATGGCGGTGATCAGGAGG
>JAUYMV010000112.1 GCA_030698645.1 Mesorhizobium sp. | reverse complement strand
TCTCGTTCGGCGGCGTCGGGATCTTGCAGTTCCTGACCGGCGGCGTGGTGACGGCGGCGACCGTTCCGGGCGATCCGGCGGCGGCCTATCAGGCGCTTTTCTTCTTCTACGCGGCAACACTCGGCGCAGCCCTGCTGGTCTACTTCGCCGCGCGCGACGCCAAGCCGGTCGTCGCACCGCGCGAGGCGGGGTGAGCGCGTCCACGGGCGGCGAACGATCGGCGCGCGATACGCTTGGCCGGGGTTTCGCGCGGCCGCATTTTCCCGCTCAATCTTTTGCCGCATTCCATGCTACATAGGCTGTTGGCGGGACAACCGGACCGACGTGTCCGCAAGAATTTCGTGGAGAGGGAATATCCGATGAGAACCAAGCTGATCGCGGCGCTGGCCGTCACCTTCATGGCAGGCGCCTGCACGACCGATCCCTATACGGGCCAGCCGAAGCTGTCGAACACGGCCGGCGGCGCGCTGCTCGGCGCGGGCGTCGGCGCGCTCGCGGGCCTCGCTGTCGGCGGATCGCCGCGCGCCCAGCGCAACGCGGTGCTGATCGGCGCCGGCGTCGGCGCGCTCGCCGGCGGCGCCATCGGCTCCTACATGGACCAGCAGGAAGCGGAACTGCGCGGCCAGCTGCAGGGCACCGGCGTCGGCATCGTGCGCAACGGCAACCAGATCTCGCTGATCATGCCGTCGAACATCACCTTCCCGACCGGCCAGGACCAGATCAACCCCGGCTTCTACCCGACGCTGAACGCGGTCAGCCGCGTGCTGGCAAAATACAACCGGACGCTGGTCGACGTGAACGGCCATACCGACTCCGTCGGCGACGACAATTCGAACTTCCGCCTGTCGGAGCGCCGCGCGCTTTCGGTGGCGAACTATCTGGGCGCGCAGGGCATCGACACCCGGCGCTTCTCGGTGCTCGGCTTCGGCGAGACGCAGCCGATCGCGTCGAACGGTACGGAAGCCGGCCGCGCGCAGAACCGCCGCGTCGAAATCCAGCTCGTGCCGATCAGCTAGCCGGCGAGCGCCAGCGCAATGCGCGCCGCCAGGCGCGCATTGTTCTCGACCAGCGCGATGTTGGTCTTCAGGCTCGCGCCCTCGGTCAGTTCGAGGATTTTTGCCAACAGGAACGGCGTCACGGCCTTGCCGCTGACGCCGTTTTCGCGCGCGGCTTCCTGCGCGGCGTCTATGTGGCGCTGCATGTCGGCGGCCGGGATTTCGTCGTCCAGCGGAACGGGATTGGCGACCAGCATGCCGCCGCCGACGCCGCGCGCCAGACGCGTGCGCTGGAATCTTGCGATCGCCTCCGGGCTGTCGAGGCGAAGCGGCGCCGGAAACGACGAGTGCCGCGACCAGAACGCCGGCATGACGTCGGCGCCGTAGCCGACGACGGGAACGCCGCGAGTCTCGAGCACTTCCAGCGTCTTCGGGATGTCGAGGATGGCCTTGGCGCCGGCCGAGACGACGATGACCGGGGTGCGCGCCAGTTCGTCGAGGTCGGCGGAGATGTCGAGCGAGGTTTCCGCGCCCTTGTGCACGCCGCCGATGCCGCCGGTGGCGAACACGCCGATGCCGGCGAGATGCGCCGCGATCATGGTGGCGGCGACCGTCGTGCCGCCGGTGCGCCCTTCCGAAATGGCATAGGCGAGGTCGGCGCGCGACAACTTCATCGCGCCCGGCGTCGTCGCCAGCTTTTCGCGCTCGCCGTCGGAGAGGCCGATCTTCAGCCGGCCGGCGATGACCGCGATGGTGGCGGGCATGGCGCCATCGGTCGCGATGATCGTCTCGACGCGCGCGGCCATCGAGCTGTTCTCGGGGTAGGGCATGCCATGCGTGATGATGGTGCTTTCCAGCGCCACGACGGCGCCGCCGCGCGACAGCGCCGCCGCCACGGCGGGGTGGATGTCGAGGAAGTCGGGTACGGGATGTTTGGCCATGTCGGGTCTCCGGCCTGCGTCATGCCATCTCGGCGGGGGCGGGCACAAGGGCCAGCGCCGCCGCGAAGGCGCCAGCGCCAAGCTCGGGAACCGCGGCGCGCGCCTCGAGCGCCAGCATGGCCGCCGCCAGGCCTTCGCGCACCGCGTCGGCGAACGGCTTTCCCAGCATGAGCCCGGCGACCGTCGCGCCGGCAAGCGCGTCGCCGGCGCCGGTGACATCGACGATCATGCGTGGGGCAGGGGGCGCGATCGAGAGCAGAAGGCCGGGCTCGAACAGCGCGACCGGACCGCCGCCCGCCGTGATGACGCCGCGCGACAGGCCCCTGCCGCGCAGCAGTTCGACCAGGGCCGGCGTCTCCGCATCGATGCTGGCCCCGGTCAGCGCGGCGGCTTCCTTCCGGTTCATGAACAGACAGGCGAGGCGGTCGAGTAGCCCGACCAGCCGGACGATCTTAGCCGGCGAAATGCCGATCGCATGGACCGGTTTCGACGCGGCGAAATAGACCGTCATCTCGAGCGCCTGCTCGGGCAGATTGGCGTCGCACAGGATGGCGTCGGCCGAGCCGATCGCCTGCCGGCAGGCGGCGCGCTGCAACTGGCGCGGAAACAAATCGTAGAGGCCCATGTCGGCGAAGCCGGCGATGAGATCGCCGTCGCGGTCGATGAGCGCGGTGTAGCTCGACGTCGCGCGGTCGAGAAACACGGCGGAAAGGTCCTCGATGCCGGCCTGCCGGATCGCCTCGGCGACCTGCGCGCCGCCGGCATCGCCGCCGCGCAGCGACATCAGGGTCGCGCCCGCGCCCCGCTTGCGGGCGACGCGCAGCGCATTGAAGACGACGCCGCCAATGTCCTCGCGCATGGTTCCAGGGTTCGAGGCGCCCGGCACGTAGATGCCGGCGACCTGGCCACGGCGATCGATATGCGCGCCGCCGATTCCGAGCAGTCTGGGTGCGGGATGAGGCTGTTCAGGCATGTGCGGGAGGAAAGTCCTGTCGAGCGAAAGTAGAGCGGCCGGGTGGACAATTCAATCCTGCGCGGCGGCGCAATGTCCGCTGTCGACTGTCCGCGATTGCACAAAAAAAAAGCAAGGCACGAAGCCTTGCAAATTAAACGCGTCCGATCTGTTTCCGGTGTCCGGCGGCTGCGGGAAACCGCGCCTAGATCGCATCCTCCCAAGACTTTGACCGCGTATGAGGGCAAATTAAGCTTCGCCCTCTTGTTTATGCGAGGAACCCTAGACCAACCTTCCCGCCCTTGTCACGAACAATTTTGCTTTGAAACGGGCATTGATGTGTTGCAGTGCACAATGAAGTTGCACGACATGGCGCGGCTTTTGGCAGCGCCATACGCAAAGCCCCCGGCTTCGCGATGAGGTGGCGGCGCGGGTTTCCTTCCGATCGTGGAATCGCTATGAGAGCGCGTGCAATTCCAGCCCGGTCGCCGCCGATTCCGGCCCGATCCCCGTTCATGGACTCCCCGATGCGTTTGTCGCGTTACTTCCTGCCCATCCTCAAAGAGAATCCGCGCGAGGCCGAGATCGTCTCGCACCGTCTGATGCTGCGCGCCGGCATGATCCGCCAGCAGGCGGCCGGCAGCTTCTCCTGGTTGCCGCTCGGCAAGCGCGTGCTCGACAAGGTGTGCGCCATCGTGCGCGAGGAGCAGAACCGCGCCGGCGCGCTGGAGATCCTGATGCCGACGTTGCAGATGGCCGACCTCTGGCGCGAGAGCGGGCGCTACGAGGACTACGGCAAGGAAATGCTTCGCATGAAGGATCGCGGCGAGCGCGACATGCTGTACGGCCCGACCAACGAGGAGATGGTGACCGACATCTTCCGCTCTTACGTCAAGTCGTACAAGGACCTGCCGCTCAATCTGTACCATATCCAGTGGAAGTTCCGCGACGAGCAGCGGCCGCGCTTCGGCGTGATGCGTTCGCGCGAGTTCCTGATGAAGGACGCCTATTCCTTCGATCTCGACTTCGACGGCGCCAAGGCCGCCTACAACCGCATGTTCGTCTCCTATCTGCGCACCTTCGAGCGCGTCGGGCTGAAATCGATCCCGATGCGCGCCGATACCGGCCCGATCGGCGGCGACCTCAGCCACGAGTTCATCATCCTGGCCGACACCGGCGAAAGCCAGGTCTACTGCCACCGCGACTTCCTCGGCCTGCCGGTTCCCGGCGAAGCGACCGACTTCAAGGACGACGCGGCGATCGGCGACATCGTGAAGGCCTGGACGACGCCCTACGCGGCGACCGACGAGATGCACGACGAAGCCGCCTGGGCGACCATCCCCGACGACCAGCGCCTGTCGGCGCGCGGCATCGAGGTCGGCCATATTTTCCACTTCGGAGACAAGTATTCCAAGCCCATGGGCGCCAAGGTGACCGGCCCCGACGGCAAGGAGCATTTCGTCTCGATGGGATCCTACGGCATCGGCCCGTCGCGCCTGATCGCGGCGATCATCGAGGCGCTGCATGACGAGAACGGCATCGTCTGGCCGGAATCGGTCGCGCCGTTCGACATCGCGCTGATCAACATGAAGCCCGGCGACGCCGACTGCGATCGCATCTCGGACGGCCTCTACGCGTCGCTCACCGCGGCCGGCAAGGACGTGCTCTACGACGACACCGACCAGCGAGCGGGCGGAAAATTCGCCACCGCCGACCTCATCGGCCTGCCCTGGCAGGTCATCGTCGGACCGCGCGGCGCGGCCGCGGGCGAAGCCGAGATCAAGAACCGGCGCACCGGCGAACGCGAGACGCTGAGCCTGGCCGAGGTCGCTGGCCGCTTCGGCGCCGCCGCATGACGGCAGCGACCGACACGCGGCTGCACGGGGCAGGGCCTTTCTCGGCCTTCGAGCGGCTCGTCGCCTGGCGCTATCTGCGTTCCAAGCGCAAGGAGACGGTGATCTCGGTCATCGCGTCGATCTCGTTCTTCGGCATCATGCTGGGCGTGGCGACGCTGATCGTCGTCATGGCGGTGATGAACGGTTTCCGCACCGAGCTGCTGACCCGCATCCTCGGCATCAACGGCCATCTGATCGTGCAGCCGATCGACCGTCCGCTCGACGACTATGCCGAGGTCGCGCAGCGCATCGAGGGCGTGCCGGGCGTCAAATACGCCATTCCGATGATCGACGGGCAGACGCTGGCGCAGGGCCGCGTCGGCGCCGGCACCGGCGCGCTCGTCAAGGGCATCCGCGGCGCGGATCTCGCCAAGGTCGAACTGGTCGCGAAAAACATCCGCCAGGGTTCGATCGAGAATTTCGACGCGTCAGAGGGCGTCGCCATCGGCACCCGCATGGCCGACAATCTGGGCCTCGCGCTCGGCGATCCGCTGATCCTGGTGGCGCCCGACGGCGACGTCACGCCGCTCGGCACCAATCCGCGCGTCAAGGCCTATCCGGTCACCGCCATCTACGAGATCGGCATGTCGGAATACGATTCGCTGATCGTCTTCATGCCGCTCGAAGAGGCGCAGCTCTATTTCAACGCCGAGGGCCTCGCCCAGCGCATCGAAGTGTTTCTCGACGATCCGGACCGGGTCGACGCCTTGCACGGCGCGGTGGAGACGGCGTCGCAGCGGCAGATCTACCTCGCCGACTGGCGCATGCAGAACCAGACCTTCTTTTCCGCGCTGCAGGTCGAGCGCAACGTCATGTTCATGATCCTGACGCTGATCGTGCTCGTCGCGGCGCTGAACATCATCTCGGGCCTCATCATGCTGGTGAAGGACAAGGGCCGCGACATCGCCATCCTGCGCACCATGGGGGCCACGCGCGGCGCGGTGATGCGCATCTTCGTCATGACCGGGGCGGCGATCGGCCTGACCGGCACGCTCGCCGGCGTGCTGCTCGGCGTGGTGATCTGTCTCAACGTCGAGTCGATCCGCCAGTTCTTCTCCTGGCTCTCCGGCACGACGATCTTCAACCCGGAGCTCTATTTCCTGAGCCAGTTGCCGGCCGAGATGAATTTCCGCGAGACCGGATCGGTCATCGCCATGGCGCTGGTGCTGTCGCTGCTGGCGACGCTCTTCCCGGCGTGGCGCGCCGCCCGCATCGATCCGGTCGAGGCATTGCGCTACGAATGAACGAGCAGGTCACCATCCTGGAGCTGAAGGGCGTCGAACGGGTCTACGTTCAGGGCGAGGAGCGTCTCAGCATCCTGAGCGGCGCCGATTTCTCGCTGCATCGCGGCGAGATGGTGGCGCTGGTCGCGCCCTCCGGCGCCGGCAAGTCGACGCTGCTGCATCTGGCGGGCCTGCTCGAACGGCCCGACGCCGGCGACGTCTTCGTCAGCGGGCGCGCCTGTGGAAAACTGTCCGACGACGAGCGCACCGCGATCCGGCGCAACGACATCGGCTTCGTCTACCAGTTCCATCACCTGCTGCCCGAATTCACCGCGGCCGAGAACGTGATGATGCCGCAACTGGTCAAGGGGCTTTCCAGGGACGAGGCGGCGGCGCGCGCGGCGCAGCTCCTCGACTACATGAAGATCGGGCCGCGCGCCGAGCATCGGCCTGCCGAGCTTTCCGGCGGCGAGCAGCAGCGCGTGGCGATCGCCCGCGCTGTGGCCAACGCGCCGCTGGTGCTGCTTGCCGACGAGCCGACCGGCAATCTCGACCCGGAGACGGCCGGCTACGTCTTCGAGGCGCTGGAGGCGCTGGTGCGCCAGTCCGGCCTTGCCGCCCTCATCGCGACGCACAACCACGCGCTGGCCGAGCGCATGGACCGTCGCGTCACGCTCGACGGCGGCAAGATCGTCGGCTTCTGACACTCCGTCACGACCAGGGAACGGCGCGGCGGCCGTTACGGCGCGCTGTGCACAAGCTGTGGAAAAACCTGTTGACGAGAGAACAAGACTAGAACATAGTCGGAACATAGAGGGATTTCGGGAGAACACTCATGACCGGTTTGTTGCAGGATGTCGTTTCGCTCGTCTCGGTAAGCACGTTTCTGATTTCGGTCGCCATGTGGATCGGCGCGTTCTGAGTGCCGCCGCCGCCGGGTGGCGGCGGCGTTAAGGCTTTGTTGGACCGGCCGGCGTAGGGTGCTTCCGAACAGGAATCCGCGCACGATGCCCGACTGGACAGCGACCCTCGTGATCGGGTTCAATCTCGCTCTGATCTTCCTGCTCATCGCAGCGCCGATCGGCACGCGAACGATTGCACGCCGAACCTTCGTCCGCGCGCCGGCGGCGCGTGTCTGGAACGCGGTCTGGCCGCTTGGCGGCGATGCCGGCTGGTCCGGCGAGATCCTGTCCGCCGCGCCGGCGGAGGATGGCGGCGGCCTGACGCGGATCGTGCTGTCCTGGCTCGGGCGCGACGGCAATCCGATCGAGCGCCTGGTGCGCCTGGACGACGTGCGCGACATGCGGCATTACGAAATGCGCGTGGTCGACGACAGTTCGCTCCATGCCGACTTCTGGGCCAAGTTCCACGAGGAGGTGACGCTCGAGGAGGCCGACGGCGGCGTGCACCTGACGATGCGCCAGACCGATTCCTATCGCGGCCTCGCCTTCTACATCTTTCGCTATTTCGTGCTGCGCCGGCAGATGGCGAAGCTGAGATCCTGGTCGGAGACCGGCGCCTTTCGCAAGGGCGGCGTCTTCGAACATCCCCTGACGCAGGTCGGCATGGCCATCGCGTCGATCCTGATCCTCTGGCCGCTGGCCGGACTGACGCCGGGGGGGCTGGCCTTCGCGGTGGTGCTGACCATCGTCGTGGCCCTGCACGAGCTCGGCCACATGGCCGCGTTCCGCGTCGCCGGCCACCGCAGCGCCCGCATGATCTTCATCCCGCTGCTCGGCGGCATCGCGATCGGCGGGCGGCCCTATGACAGCCATTTCGAGGTCGCCTTCGTGGCGCTGATGGGCGCCGGCTTCTCGGCCTTCCTGGTGCCTCCGCTGATGGCCGCCAGCCAGGCGGTCGCGGCCGGCGGCAATGTGCATGGCGGCAATTTCCTCGCTGTCGCGGTCGCCTGCATCGCGCTCTTCAACCTGGCCAATCTGGTTCCGGTGTGGAAGTTCGACGGCGGCCAGGTGCTGCGTCAGATCTGCCCCAACACCACCGTGCTGGCCATCGCCTCGTTCGCCCTGCTGGCCGGTTTTCTGGCCGTCGGCGCCTCCGCCGGCTTCCCGACCCGCGTGCTGGTCGTCGGCGGCGCGGTGTTTGCGATCCTGAGCCTGATCACCACCGGCAGCGGCGTCAGGCCGCGCGACCAGCTGAAGCCGCTGACCACGCCCGGCCGCCTCGCGCTCGCCGGCGCGCTCGCCGCCGTCATCGTCATCCACTCCGTCGGTGTGCTCTGGTCATTCAACGCGCTGGTCTGAGGCCGGCTCGCCCGAAAAATCCCTCAGTCGCCGACCGCGATGCCTTCGCGGCGCGGGTCGGCGCCGCCCTCGATGCCGTTCGGGCCGAGCGCCACGCCGTGCAGCCCGGAATTCTGCTCCTTGATGGCGACCTTGAAGCCGAGCGCTTCGAGATCCTTCGCAAGCTCTTCGGCGCTGGTGCCCGTTTCCAGGTCGTAGGCGCCGAAGCGGTTCGTCAGATGCGGCAGGGAAATCGCCGCCTGCATGTCCAGCTTCCAGTCGATCAGCGCGATCAGGGTTTTTGCGACATAGGGGATGATGCTGGAGCCGCCGGGGGAGCCCAGCGCATAGACCGGTTTGCCGTCCCTGAGCACGATCGTCGGCGACATCGACGAGCGCGGCCGCTTGCCGGCTTCGACGCGGTTGGCGACGGCCGCGCCGTCCTTTTCGGGCGCGAAGGAGAAGTCGGTCAGCTGGTTGTTGAGCAGGAAGCCGCCGCTCATCAGATGCGCGCCGAAGGCGGTCTCGATCGAACTGGTCATCGAGGCGACATTGCCGGCGGCGTCGACGATGACGATGTGCGTGGTGGACGGCAGTTCCGGGCTCTTGCCGTCGATGCGCAGTTCGGCGCGATCCCACGGCGGATCGCCGGCGACGACGTCGTCCTTGCCGAGCGCGGTCGGCCGTTTCAGCAGTTCCGCGCGCCCCTTGAGATA
>JAUYMV010000095.1 GCA_030698645.1 Mesorhizobium sp. | reverse complement strand
TCGAGCGCACCGGCCAGCGCCTTCGGCTGACCGCGCACGGGGCCGAGCTTCTGCCCGCCGTCTCGTCCGCCTTCGATGGCATCGCCGCCGCCACCGCGCGCATGACGCGGCCGACGAGCTCCGGCTCGCTGACGGTCAACTGCGTCCCCGCCCTCCTGTCGTTCTGGCTGATCCCGATGCTCGGCAGCTTTACCGCGCAATATCCGGAAATCCGCCTGACGCTCGACGCCTCGAACGACCCGGCCAGGATCCATGCGCCGAACGTCGATGTCTGCATCCTCTATGGCGACGGCAACTGGTCGGATTGCTGGCTGAAGCTCTGGACCCAGCTCGACCTGTTCCCGGTCGTCAGTCCGACGCTGATCCACAACCGTCCGATCCGCACCATCCGCGACCTCGGCGACCACACGATCCTGCATGCCGACGATGGCCGCGAATGGCACACCTGGCTCGCCGCAGCCGATGCGCGCGACCTGCTGCGCGGCCGCAACCAGCACCGCATGGGCGATGCCCGACTGGCGCTCGAGGCCGCCGTGCACGGCCATGGCGTGGCGCTCGGCGACACCGTCACCGCGTCGGGCCTCCTCGCCAAGGGCCAGCTCGTCGCCCCGTTCAATCTGGCGGTGCCGGCGGTCGACGATTTCTACGTCGCCTGCCGCAACGACCTTACCGAAGCGCCCATCGTCAAGGTGTTCATCGACTGGCTGTTCGCCCGCATCGCGGCGGACGATGCGCGCACCGAACCGCAATCCGCCGCGCGCCGCGCCTTGCGCCGCGCGCCCGCGCCGAACCGCGAGGAGCCTGTCTGAATGCCGAAGCCTGAATTCAATCCGCTCGTCGCCGGCCAGTCGCCACCGCCCGTGCCGGCCGTCCAGGCCTGGGCGAGGGCCTACCGCGGCGGCGCGGGGCCGATGATCGACCTGTCGCAGGCGGTGCCCGGCTATCCGCCGCATGTCGATCTCTTGAACTGGCTGGGCGAAGCGTCGCGTTCGACCGCCAATGCCGGCTACGGGCCGATCGAGGGGGAGGACGCGTTGCGCGAGGCCTATGCGAGCCATGTCGCGCAGCTCTACGGCACGCCGGTCAACGCCGCCAATATCCACGTCACGTCGGGCTGCAACCAGGCCTTCTTCGCGACCGCCATTGCCGTGGCGGGAGCCGGCGACACGGTGCTGATGACCAATCCCTGCTACTTCAACCACGAAACTACGCTGGCGATGCTGGGCATCGACGTCGCCTATGTCGGCTGCGACGCCGCCAACGGCTTTCTGCCCGATCCGGAAAGGATCGCCGCCGCTCTCGTGCCCGGCGTCAAGGCCTTCGCACTGGTGACGCCGAACAACCCGACGGGCGCCGTCTATCCGCCCGATCTACTGGCGCGCATTTTCGATGTCTGCCGCGACAGGGGCGTCTGGCTGATCGTCGACGAGACCTATCGCGACTTCCTGCCGCCCGGGTCCGAACGCCCGCACGGCCTGCTGTCGAAACCCGGCTGGGAGGACACGCTGATCCAGCTCTACTCCTTCTCGAAGTCTTTCTGCATTCCGGGTCACCGCCTGGGCGCCGTCACGGCGGGACCAGCGGTCGTCACGCAGATCGCCAAGATCATGGACAATCTGCAGATCTGCGCGCCGCGTCCGCCGCAGGAGGCGGTTGCCAAGGGCCTGCCCGCGCTGACCGCATGGCGCGACGGCAACCGCCTCGAGATCGCCGCCCGCGCCGCTGCGCTCAGCGAGACGATGGCGGCCCTGCCCGGCTGGGACCTGCACGCGATCGGCGCCTATTTCGGCTTCGTCCGCCACCCCTTCGGCGCCACGCCGTCGCGCGCGGTAGCCGAGGCGCTCGCCACCCACGCCGGCGTTCTGGTCATCCCCGGCGAGTATTTCGGCGTCGGCCAGGAAGGCTATTTGCGCTTCGCTTTCGCCAACGCCGATGTGGACACGATCCGGGGCCTAGCCACGAGGCTAATGTTACCGCTCAAGCTTGGATAGGACAGGCGCCCGTCAGGGCGACGCCGGAGCCTAGCCCCTTCTCCCCGTTCACGGGGAGAAGGTCCCGGCAGGGGGATGAGGGGCAGCACAAACGTGTGGAGGGTTCCGCATGAGCGAGTTTTCGAAGGTTTCCGCCGCCCCTCATCCGGCCCTTCGGGCCACCTTCTCCCCGTGAACGGGTAGAAGGAAAGCTTACGCCTAAGGCCGCTGCGCTCCCGTCGCCGACACATACACCGCGAACAGCCGGTCGGTGGCGGTGATGAACAGCCGGTTCCGGCGCGGGCCGCCGAAGCAGAGGTTCGACACCATCGTGGGGATTCGTATCTTGCCGAGCGCCTCGCCGGAGGGGCCGAGGCAGAGCACGCCGTCCTGCGTGCTGGTCCACAGATTGCCTTCCGTGTCGAAGCGGAAGCCGTCGGGAACGCCCGGCGACACCTCGGCGAAGACGCGGCCGTTGTGGAGGCGATTGTCGGCGCCGACATCGAAGACGCGGATGTGGTGCGGGGCGTCCGGGTCATGACTGAAACCGGAATCGGCGATGAAAAGTTTCGTTTCGTCGGGCGAGAAGGCGAGCCCGTTCGGCTTGACGAAATCGTCGGCGACGACCGCGATGTCGCCGCTGGCGGGATCGACACGGTAGACGAAGCAGCCCTCCTGCTCGGAGTCCGACTTGTAGCCCTCATAGTCGCTCATGATGCCGTAGGTCGGATCGGTGAACCAGATCGAGCCGTCCGACCTGACCACGACGTCGTTCGGCGAATTCAGCCGCTTGCCCCGGTAGTGGCTAGCGATGACGGTGAGCGACCCGTCCGGCTCGGTCCGCGTCACCCGCCGTCCGCCATGTTCGCAGGACACCAGCCGGCCCTCGCGGTCGCGCGTGTTGCCGTTGGTATAGTTGGCATCCGCGCGGAAGACGCCGACGCCGAGATCGGGCGTCCAGCGCAGCAGCCGGTTGTTCGGGATGTCGCTCCAGACCAGATGGCCCTGGTCGGCGAACCACACCGGCCCTTCCGCCCACAGGCAGCCGTCGTAGAGCGTCGCCACCTTGGCGATCGGCACTGTCAGGTCGCGAAAGCGCTTGTCGTAGTATTCATAGTCGTTGCCGACGAGGCTCATGCGTCCCTCCCTGGATTACCGCGCCTGCCGCTTACCGCCGGCAAGCGTGATGACGCCGATGATGATGAGGCCGGTCAGCACCAGTCGCACGCCCGCGCCGAAGCCATAGGTGTTGAGCATGGTGACCAGCAGGAACAGCAGCATCGCCGCGCCCCACAGGCCCGGAAGGTTTGCGAAGCCGCCGGCGACCGACGTGCCGCCGATCACGACAACGGCGATCGAGGCGAGCAGATATTCCGACCCCATGTTGAGCGCCGCCCCGCCGGAGAAGCCGGACAGCAGGTAGCCGTTCAGCCCCGCGAAGGCGCCGCAGAGCACATAGGTCGCAAAGCGCGTGCGATCGACCGGCAGGCCGGCGAGGCGCGCCGCGCGGGCGTTTTGGCCGAGCGCTGTCACGGTGCGCCCATAGATCGTGCGGTGCAAAACGACGCTCATGATCGCCGTCAGCACGACAGCGGCGACCGCCAGCACCGGAATGCCGGCGACGATCCAGGTGGTGAAGTCGGCCAGCATCGGCGGCGGCTTGATGCGGATGCCGCGGCTGTAGGAGATCGCGGCCGACAGCACGATGAAGCTCGACGACAGCGTGGCGATGATCGGCGGGATGCGCAGCAGGCGGATGAGCGCATAGTTGCCGACGCCGACGCCGACGCCGCAGCCAAGCGCGATCAGCAGCCCCGGCAGTATCATCGCGTCCTGGCCGTCCATGATCTTCATCGACACCGCGCCGGCCAGCGTGATGGTGGCCGGGATCGAGAGATCCACATTGCCCGGCCCGAGCGTGATGACATACATCTGGCCGATCGCCACGATCACCGAGAAGGTGGCGAACGAGAGCGCCGCAGTCAGCACGTCGCCGCCGCCGCGGCCCTCAGTGAAGGCGATTGTCGCCAGCCAGATGGCAAGCGCGCCGAGATAGGCCCAGAGCCAGGGTTTCGCTGCGAGACGCTGGAGGAGGGACGCGTTCATGACGCCCGCGCCTCCGTCCGGTTGATGAGAATCCGCAGCGCCAGAACGACGATCAGGATGACGCCCTGCGCGCCGATCTGCCAGTCCGGATCGAGGCGCAGGAACGACAGGAACGAGGCGGCGAGCGTCAGCGTCATGGCGCCGATCACCGCGCCGATGGGCGAGATGCGTCCGCCGGTGAATTCGCCGCCGCCGAGTATGACGCCGGCGATCGACAGGAGCGTGTAGCGGAGCGCGATATTGGCGTCGCCCGACGTGGTGAGGCCGACAAGCGCCAGCCCGGCGAAGACGCCGAACAGGCCGGCAAGACCGAACATGACCATCTTGGCGGTCAGCAGCGACCAGCCGGCGCGCTCGACCGAGCGCGGATTGCCGCCGACGCCGCGCAACACCGCGCCATAGGCCGAGCGCATCAGGCCGAGATGGACGATGACGGCGAGCGCCACCGAGGCATAGATGGTGAATGGCAAGAGCGGCGTCTTCCACGTCATCACCGCGCGCAGCCAGTCCGGCGCCTTGCCGCCTGGCGTCGGAAGGACGAGGATGGCAAGGCCGAGCCAGACAAAGGACATGCCGAGCGTGACGACGATCGACGGCAGGTTGCGCAGATGGATCAGGGCGCCCAGCGCCGCGTAGACCAGCACGCCGCCGGCAAGTGCGGCGACGCCGAGCAGCGGATCGTCGCGCAGCCAGGTGGCGCCGACGCAGGCGACGAAGCCGACATAGGCGCCGATGGAAAGATCGAGTTCGTTGACCGTGATCACAAACATCTGCGCGATGGTGGCGAAGGCGATCGGCAGCGCGAGGTTGAGCAGCAGGTTCAGGCCGAGATAGCTCATGGCGCGCGGCTGCATGTAGAAAACGGCGAGCAGGAGCACGGTCAGCGCCAGCGTCGGCAGCATGATGCGGATGTGGCGGGCGACAAAGGCTTGCGTCATGCCGGCATCATCCATGCGGACCGCGTCATCGTCTAGGCCGCCGCCTCGAAGGAGGACTGCAGCACCCTCTCCTCGGTCAGTTCGCTGCGCGCCAGGTCGGTGACGATGCGCCCGTCGCGGAAGACGTAGACGTGGTCGCAATGCTTCAGTTCGTCCATCTCGGTCGTATACCAGAGGAAGGTGCGGCCCTTGGCGGCCTCGGCGCGCAGCATGGCATAGACCTCCTGCTTGGTGCCGATGTCGACGCCGCGCATCGGGTCGTCCATCAGGATGATCGTCGCGCTGGAGCCAAGCGCCCGGGCGAACAGCACCTTCTGCTGGTTGCCGCCCGACAGCGACAGGATCGGCATGTCGACGTCGTCTGTGCGGATGCCGATGCGGCGGCGCCAGTCTTCGGCCATGCCTTGCTCGGCGCGGGAGTCGATGAGCCAGCGCCTGGCCATCTGGCCGAGCGAGGCGATCGTCATGTTGTCGGCGATCGACCACAGCGGGAAGACGCCGTCGGTCTGGCGGTCGCCGGCGACGATGGCGACCTTTCCGTCAACCGCGACGCCCGGAATCGGCCGGGCCGCGCCGTCGAAGATGCGCATCAGCATGTCGGTCTGGCCGTGGCCGCCGAGGCCGGCGAGACCGACGATCTCGCCGCGATGGGCAAGCAGACTCGTCCCGCCAGGGAGCGTCGCCGATCGCGTGGCGGGCGCAGCCGAGACGACCGGAATGTCGCCGAGGCGTTTCGTCGGCGTGCCCGCGCCTTCTTCCGCCTGCACCATACTGCCCATGCATTCGACGAGGCTGGTGCGCGTGAAGGCGCCGGCCTCGCGTTCGGCGACGATCTTGCCGTCGCGCATGACGACGATCCGGTCGGCCGTCGAGAGAACCTCGCCGAGCAGATGCGAAATCAGCACCACGGACCCGCCCTCGGCGACGAAGCGGCGCACATAGGCGAGTAGCTGTCCGGCAAGAACCGCGTCGAGCGACGAGGTCGGCTCGTCCAGGATGACGAGCTTCACCGGCCGATCCGAGATCGAGAAGGCGCGGGCGATCTCGACCATCTGCCGGCGCGCGATCGAGAGGTCGCCGACGATGGCGTCGGGATCGATGCCGTGCTGCGGAAACACCGCGTCGAGCCTGTCGCGGATCAGCGTCGCGGCGCGCTTGCGCCAGCCCCAGCCCTTCAGCGACGGGTGCAGGATGCGCGCATTCTCGGCAACCGAGAGATTGGGACAGAGCGAGAGCTCCTGGAACACGCAGCGGATGCCGTGCGCGTTGGCGGTCGCGATGCCGTAGCGGTCGGTCAGGTCGACGCCCTCGACGACGATGCGTCCCGACCCGGCGGTCAGGCTGCCGGCCAGGATGTGCATCAGCGTCGACTTGCCGGCGCCGTTGTGGCCGACGAGGCCGATACAGGCGCCTTGCGGGATATCGAAGCTGACGCGCGCCAGCGCCTGCACGGCGCCGAAGCTCTTCGCCACGCCATCGAGATGGACAAGGATGGGGTCTGTCTGTGGCTGCGACATCGATCGGCGAACTCGAATCCTGCGAAGCGGAGGCCGCCGTCGCCCTGCGACGACGGCCTCCCTGCGTCAGCTACATGGCGCCGCCGATGACCTTCTGGGCGTCTTCCAGCGAATATTCGGTATTCGCCACGCCGCCCTTTTCGGTGGTCTCGAGGCTGGCTTCGAGCGTATCCTGGTCGATCCGCAGGAACGGCACGGTCAGGTCCTTCGGCACCTCCTTGCCGTCGAGGATCTGCTGCGCGACCCAGAAGGCGAGCGTCGAGACGCCGGGCGCGATCGACACCGACATAGTCTCGTAGCCATTGGCGTCCTTCTGCTCCTTCCACCAGGCAAGCTCGTCCTGGGGGTTGCCCATGATGATCAGCGGCGTCGGC
>JAUYMV010000092.1 GCA_030698645.1 Mesorhizobium sp. | reverse complement strand
CCCGACCGGCGGCATCACGGAAAACAACGCGGCGACCTACCTGGCGCTGCCGAACGTGCTCTGCGTCGGCGGCTCGTGGGTCGCCCCGGACGAACTCGTCGCCGACGCAAAGTGGGACGAGATCGAGGCGCTTGCCCGCGCCGCGTCGAAACTCGTCCGCGCCTGATCCGGAGCGGCCGGAACCCAGCACTTCGGATCGATCGCGAACCGGGCCGCAAGCGGCCCGGTGATCAGTTGGTCTTGAACTTGGCGACCGACAGGAAGGTCACGGCCTTGCCGGTGAAGCGCTGCGGATCGGGCGTCCCGGAGGCCGGCTGGAACCCGGCCGTATAGACCTCGCTCGGCGCCGAGCGCAGCGTATTGAACGCGAACGCCTTGCCGTCCGGCCGCTGCGTGCGGCGGACCTTGGCGCCGTCCGCGAGCACACTTGCGACCTGCTCGGTGGAAACGGGCAGCGAGATCGGCTTGGGGTCGGGACGGCTGTCGGCGCGGCTGGGCTTCGCCGATTTCGGCGTGGTGTTTTCTCCGGAGATGAGCATCGCCACCGGATCGGCGGTCTGCTCGCCGCGCAGCGCATCGCGCGGCGATGCCGGCCGCTGGCCGAGCATGGCGACACGGCCGCCCTTCGCGGCCCCGGGCGAAGAGGCTCCGGATGCGTCGTCGGAAACGCCGGCGTCGAGTGACGCCAGCACGACCGGCCGTTGCGGCCGGAAGACCGGAACCGGGATCCCTGCCGTGTCGCCGACGACCTGCCCGTTTTGCCCGAGCACGGTCTCGATGGCGACTTCGCCAGCCGGCGATGCCGGCTGGGCGGCGATCGCATTGGCGGCTGGGGCGGACGCCATGGCGACCGCGACAGGCGCCGCATAGTCGGGGCGGCGCATCGGGATCGGCACGTCTTCGGCGATCTGCGCCGGTTCGCCATTGCGCACCTCGAACGGGATGTTCTCGGGCGCCGGCGGAGCCCCGGCAGCGGCGGCGACCGTCGGGCCGACATCGGCGGACGGGCGTGGCGCGAACATCGGCGCCGGAACATCGCGAAGCGGAAGCGCGGCAACGATCGCTTCGGCGGTTTCCACCTTCTCGGGCGGTTCGGCCGGAGCCGGCACGGCGGCGGGGAACGGCGCATCGACGATCTTCGGAATGGCCGCGGCGGACGTGGCCTTCGGCTTGACCGGAGTGGATTCCATGACCTGCGGAGCCGCGGACGCAATGGCTACCATGCCGCCGGACTCTTCTTCCTCGTCGGCGCCGCCGCCGAACAGCGCACTCAGGAACCCGCCAGACTTCTTCGTCGACGCGGCGCTGGCAATCGCGATTCCGGCGCCATTGCGTTTCTGGTAGGCGGCAACCGCCTGGTCATAGCCAGGCAGTGGCTTGCCGTCGCTCGGCACGTGCATGGTTTTGCCATCCGGGAACACCGCGGCCAGTTCCGACCGGCTCATCTTGGGCCAGTGCCGGACATTGCCGACGTCAAGATGCACGAAGGGCGACCCGGACGTCGGATAGAAGCCGACGCCGCCGCCCTGGATGCGCAGGCCCGCATAGCGCAGATCCTTGAGCTTGACGCCCGGAATGAAGAAATCCATCGCCTTGCCGAGCATGTGCTGGCTTTTCTGGGCGACGCCGCGGCCGCGCTTGCGCAGCATCGAATTGGTGGCCGGCGAGCGGTAGGCCGAGACGACGTTGATGTAGCCTGACGCGCCGGTGGCGCGGTAGACTTCCCAGACCAGGTCGAACAGCCGCGGGTCCATCTTGGTCGGCTCGTTGCGGCGCCAGTCGCGCAGGAAGTTGTTGAGCTGGGCGAGCCCGCTCGGAACGAACTTGCCGTTCTTCTTGTAGACGATCTCCGCCTTTTCGCGCGTGTGCAGGTAATAGAGCTTCAGCGAGCGGGTTTCGGCGCTGGCGAGGGGAGCGGTTGCAAACAGGCACGTGACGGCGAGCATCAGTGCGACCAGCCATTTTCGCCAGACGAAATAGTGTTGGTTCCGCCCGGGAACGGATCGTTCGATTCTGGTCAAATCGTCTCGCCTTATCGGCTGATGGTTGGTCCCCGCGGACAGGAGTCGGAGGCGCTGGTCACCCTCGACTATCGTCCCTAATGGTTAATCACAGCTTAGTGAAGCCGAAATGCGGTGACACAATGGCAGGAACTCGGCAAGGAAGCGACAGCCCGAAGCATGGTAAACGAGACGTTCTTCACCGGAATCGCGCGTTCAGGAAGTGCTCACTCCGCAGCCGCCGCGCCACGTCCGGCATCCGGGTCGATGCCGTATTCCTTGAGCTTGCGGTAGAGC
>JAUYMV010000082.1 GCA_030698645.1 Mesorhizobium sp. | reverse complement strand
GGGTGGTGAACTTGACCGGGCTCGATACCGCGCCAGCGCCGTTCAGGACCTTGAGCAGACGAAACCGGCTTTCGGGATGGACGAGGAAGAACATGAAGCCGCCGCCCCCGGCGCCCGACACCTTGCCGGCGATCGCGCCGTTCGCCATGGCGAGATCGAACAGTTCATTGATCCGCTCTGTCGAAATGCCGCTCGCGGTGCGCTGCTTGGCCTTCCACGATGACGACAATATCTCGCCCATGCCCTCGATATCGCCGACCAGCAGGCGCCGCTTCATCTCCGTCGCATCGCGCTTCAATTGATGCATGGCCTCGATCGTGGTGCTGTCCTGAGCCTTGAGCCCGTCCGTCTGCAGGTCGATAATCGCGGCCGAGCTGCGCGATTTTCCCGAGAAGCAGACGATGATCGAGGATTCGAGTTCGTTGCAGATGGCGTCCGGCACGCGCAGGGGATTGACGATGACGCGGTCGCTGGGCAGGAATTCGAGATAGTTGATGCCGCCGAACGCGGCGGCGTAGTGATCCTGGCGTCCGCCGGACAGGCCAAGGTCGATACGCTCGATCTCGAAAGCGAGATGGGCGATGTCGTAGTCGCCGAGCGGCGCCGCGAAGGCGACGCGCATCGCATGCACCAGCGCCACGACGAGCGCGGACGACGAGCCGAGGCCGGAACCGGGCGGAGCGTCGACCGTCGTGCGGATGGTCATCGGAATGCGCCGGCCGCCGTTGAAATCGCGCACCATGCGCTCATAGACGCCGCGATGGAGGACCAGCCGCGCGTCGGCCATGGACTGGTCCGCGTCGAACTCCTCGCGCAGATCCGCGTCGTCGGCCTCGAAGACGATGCGCCCGTCGTCGCGCGGCAGAATCGAGGCAAAGGCGAAGCGATCGATGGTGATGTTGAGCACGGCCCCGCCATACTGGTCGCAGTAGGGAGACAGATCGGTGCCGCCGCCCGCCAGCCCCAATCGCAAAGGCGCGCGCGCTCTGACTTTGCGAAAGCTTGATTGTGACATGGCTGCCGGTGCATCGCAGGATTCATCGGACGGATGAAAGGCACCGCTAGCCAATTCGGCCCGGAGATGCAATGTGGGAATGGGACATCGCCATCGAAGGCATCCCGCGTGGCGCTAGAAACCGGGCATAGATTCAGGTGCGGTCGGGCGGCAGGCAGGCCCACGCTTGCGGATTGCCGTTCCTGTTTCAAGAAGCGTTAGCCTGATCATGATCTGGAACCAACTCTATGCGCGCATCGCCGGAACATCGGGAAAACGCATGACCCATGAAATCGATCAGACTTTCGAATCGCTGGAGGAATGGCTGGCGTGGGCCAAGGAGAACCCGACGGTCTTCGACAAGGATCTGCGTGACGCGACAGGCAGGCGCATCCTCGCGAACGGACTTGTGGAGCCGATCACCGGCAGGGTGGCCAGGCCGCAGGACATCGAGGACCTGAACGGCAACTGGCGCGAGGGACTGGCGTTCGACGGCATCAGTTCGCGCGTGCGAGCCGTCATGCGGGCGATGGAGACCGTCGTCGACACCAAGGACGTCTGGAACCTGCGCATCTATGCGGCGGAAGGACTCACCGCCTTCGCGTTGCGCATGCGTGGGCGTTTCCCGAAATACCTGGGTTCGGAATATACCGACGACCCGGTGAAGCTTGCCAATCTCTATCCGATCGAATTCCAGGATCTGGAAGCTCTCACGCTGAGGTCCGACACATTCGATGTGGTGTCGACCAACGAGGTGCTGGAGCACGTCCCGTCGATCGACGCCTCGCTGCGTGAGCTGTGCCGTGTGCTCAAACCGGGCGGCTGGCACATCGGAACCGTGCCGTTCGCGTTCATGAACGAGAAGTCCGTCATTCGATCCCGGCTGGTCGACGGCAAGGTCGAACACATCATGGAACCGGAGTACCACGGCAATCCGATGAGCGACCAGGGATCGCTGGTGTTCGAAATCCCGGGCTGGGAGATCGTGCGGCGCTGCCGGGAAGCAGGCTTCTCGAAGGCCGGCATGCGCTTCATCGCCTCGGAGCGCCACGGATGTCTGGCGCAGCACGTCTCGGGTGTGTTCGTGCTCTGCGCCCAGAAGTGACGCCATGGGTCGTGCCTGGTGCGTCGCCCGGGTCCCGGCAAGCCGCGCACCCTGTCCCGGGGTTGACAGGATTGGCAACTCTGCCTACCCGTCGCGCCCAGGCATCTGAGAGGCGGCAACCGGCCGCCAACGGACGATCTGCGGAGATGCCCGCGTCCTACGCCCGAAATTGCAGACGTCCAACCGGAGCCGTCACATGAAAGGCATCATTCTCGCGGGCGGTAGCGGCACGCGGCTCTATCCGCTGACACTCGCCGTCTCCAAGCAGATCCTGCCGATCTATGACAAGCCGATGATCTACTATCCGCTGAGCGTCCTCATGCTCGCGGGCATCCGGGAAATTCTCGTGATCTCGACGCCGCGCGACCTGCCGGTGTTTCGCGATCTGCTTGGCGATGGCAGCGAGTTCGGCGTCAGCTTTTGCTATGCCGAGCAGCCGAAACCGAACGGCCTTGCCGAAGCCTTCATCATCGGACGCGAGTTCATCGGCGACAGCAATGTGGCGATGATCCTTGGCGACAACATCTATTTCGGCGAAGGCCTTTCCGAACTCTGCCGCAAGGCGGCGGCGCGCCGGAGCGGCGCCTCGGTGTTCGCCTACCATGTCGACGACCCGGAACGCTACGGCGTCGTCTCCTTCGACAAGGCGACCGGGAAGGCGCTGACGATCGAGGAAAAACCCGCGAAACCGCAGTCGAACTGGGCCGTGACCGGCCTCTATTTCTATGACAACGACGTTGTCGAGATCGCCTCGTCGATCACCCCTTCCGCGCGCGGCGAACTCGAGATCACGACCGTCAACAATGCCTATCTGGCGCGCGGGGCGTTGCATGTGCATCAGCTCGGGCGGGGTTATGCATGGCTGGACACCGGCACGCATGACAGCCTGCACGAGGCGTCATCCTTCGTGCGGACGATCGAACACCGCCAGGGCATCAAGATCGCCTGTCCCGAGGAGATCGGCGTCGAGCAGGGCTGGCTCGAGCCGGCGCGCGTGCTTGCCCGCGCCGCGCGCATGGGCAGCAACGAATATGCCACCTATCTGCGGCGCCGTATCGCGGAGATCGCGGAGGCCTGATGTTTTCCTTCCGCCCACTCGCGCTCGACGGCGTCATCGAAATCACCCCGAAGCGATTCGAAGACGCGCGCGGGTATTTCTGCGAGACGTACAATGCCGAACGCTTCGCGGAGGCCGGGATCGACCTGGTTTTCGTGCAGGACAACCATTCGTTCTCGGCAAGGCGTGGCGTGCTGCGCGGGCTGCACTACCAATTGGCGCCGCGCGCCCAGGACAAGCTCGTCCGCGTCACGCGCGGCGCCATCCTGGACGTCGCCGTGGACGTCCGGGCGACCTCTCCCACATATGGGAAATGGGTTTCGCTGCAGGTTTCGGCGGCCGCCGGAAACCAGCTCCTCGTGCCGAAGGGCTTCGCGCACGGCTTCATAGCGCTCGAAGACAACACCGAAGTGATCTACAAGGTGACCAACATCTACGATCGGGAATGCGAGCGCTCGCTTCGCTTCGATGACCCGGAAATCGGCATCGCGTGGCCAATGCTGGCGGACGAGTTTCAGCTTTCTGACAAGGACCGCGCGGCGCCCACGCTGCGCGAGGCAAGGGAAGCGTCAGAGATACCTCAATCCTAGGAAGTGACATTCTCGCCATGAACTTTCTCGTCACAGGCGGTGCGGGTTTCATAGGATCCGCGGTTTGCCGACACCTTTGCGCCGACCCCGGCAACGTCGTGACGAATGTCGACAAGCTCACCTATGCCGGCAATCTCGCCTCGCTCAGGCAGATCGAGAACGCGCACAACTATCGCTTCGTGAAGGCCGACATCTGCGACAACGCGACCATTCTCGACATCTTGCGCCGCGACGACATTGACATCGTCATGCACCTGGCGGCCGAGAGCCATGTCGACCGGTCGATCGACGGTCCGGCCGCTTTCATCGAGACCAACATCGTCGGCACGTTCCGGCTTCTGAATGCCGCGCTCGAATACTGGCGTGGGCTGGGCCCGGACAAGCAAGCGTGCTTCCGCTTCCACCACATCTCCACAGACGAGGTGTTCGGCGACCTGCCGTTCGACAGCGGCATCTTCACCGAGGAGACGCCATATGCCCCCTCGTCGCCTTACTCGGCCTCGAAGGCGGCGTCCGATCACCTGGTGCGCGCCTGGCACGAGACATACGGCCTTCCCGTGGTGCTCTCGAACTGCTCCAACAATTACGGCCCATTCCATTTTCCCGAAAAGCTCATCCCCCTCGTCATCCTCAACGCGCTGGACGAAAGAAATCTGCCGGTCTACGGCGCCGGCGCGAACGTGCGCGACTGGCTCTATGTCGAGGACCACGCCCGCGCCCTGGAACTGATCGCGACGCGCGGCATTCCCGGCGAAAGCTACAATGTCGGCGGCCGGTCGGAGCGCACCAACCTCGCGGTTGTCGAGACGATCTGCGATCTCCTCGACGCCAGGCGCCCACGCGCCGGCGGCAAGCGCTACCGCGACCTCATCACATTCGTTGCCGACCGGCCGGGACACGACCGCCGCTACGCAATCGACGCTTCCAAGATCGAACGCGAACTGGGTTGGACGCCCCGCGAGACGTTCGACTCCGGGCTTGCACGGACGATCGACTGGTATCTCCGGAACGAGTGGTGGTGGGGACCAATCCGGCGCGAGACCTATGGCGGGGAGCGGCTCGGCAGCGCGCAAAGCGGCCCGGCATGAGGATCGTCGTCACCGGGCGCAAAGGCCAGGTCGTGCAAAGCCTGCTCGAGCATGCGCGCGACATGCCCGGCATCGAAATCGCCGCCGTCGGCCGACCGGAACTCGATCTGGCGCGGCCAGATTCGATCGCCGAGGCGCTCGCTGGAACGCGGCCCGACGTCATCGTCTCCGCGGCCGCCTATACGGCCGTCGACCAGGCCGAGGACGAGCCCGGCATGGCTTACGCCATCAACGAGATCGGCGCCGGTGAAGTGGCCAATGCAGCGAACCGCCTCGGCGTCCCAGTCATCCACCTGTCGACCGACTACGTGTTCGACGGAAACGGCGAGCATCCCTACGGCGAGACGGCGCAGACGGCGCCGCGCAGCGTCTACGGTGCGTCGAAACTCGCCGGTGAACGCGCGGTCGCGGTCGCCAATCCTCGCCATCTGGTCCTCAGGACCGCATGGGTCTACAGCGCGTTCGGCGGCAATTTCGTGCGGACCATGCTGCGATTGGCGGCGGAGCGGAGCGAAGTTCCTGTCGTCGCCGACCAATGGGGCAATCCGACATCCGCGCACGACATCGCCGATGCCGTGCTGCGCGCGGCGGCGAGAACGCTGGCCCGTGACTTCGACGACTGGGGCATCTATCATCTCGCCGGAACCGGGACTACGAACTGGAGCGGTTTCGCGCGTCAGATATTCACGTCGAGCCGCGCCTATGACGGACCATTTGCCGAGGTGAAGGACATCGCCACCGCCGACTACCCGACCAAGGCGCACCGGCCGGCGAACTCGCGTCTGGCGACGGAGAAGTTCGGCTCGGTGTTCGGATGGACTGCGCCGGACTGGAAACTTTCAACCGACCACGTGGTCAAGCGCCTGGTGACGGAGGCATCGCCATCGAAAAAGCCCGGATGACCGACCGCGCCGCAATGCAGACCTCGACGAATGTCGCCCACGCCGACGCGGCCCCGCGCTCGAATCTGGCGCCTCAAGTCGAGGACGCCGAGCGCGGCGCGGCGGATGCCGGGACGCAACGGATCTGCATTCTGGTGCTCGGGATGCATCGTTCGGGGACGAGCGCGCTGACGCGTGCGATCAGCTTGCTCGGAGCGGAGCTGCCGAAGCTGCTGCTCGCCCCCAATGCCGGAAATCCGGCCGGGTACTGGGAGCCCGCAAGGCTGGTCGAGCTTCACGACCAGATGCTGGCAGAGGCGAACAGCCGCTGGGACGACTGGCGCCCCTTCGCCATGTCGGACCTGCCGCGCAAGCGGGCCGAATTCTATCGCGCCGAAATCGTCCGCATCCTGTTCGAGGAGTTCGACCGCGCACCGCTGTTCGTGCTGAAGGAGCCCCGCATCTCCCGCTTCGTGCCACTCTACGCGGAGATTTTCCAATCGATGGGCGTGCAGCTGCGGTTCGTGCATACCAGCCGGAATCCGCTGGCCGTCGCCGCATCGCTTTCGGCGCGGGAGGGTTCGACCCGCGGCTTCAACGCGCTGCTTTGGCTCAGACACGAGCTGGACGCCGAGTTGGCGACCCGCCACAAGCCGCGCGTGTTCGTGTCCTACGAGGCGCTTGTCGACCAGCCGCTGCAAGAGCTCGAGAAGATCGGCCGCGTGCTCGGGATCACGTGGCCGCGTCCTATTGGCGATGCGGCTAAAGACGTGCTGGGCCATTTGTCGGCGAAGCACCGCAATCATGTGGCGAATCCGGAGATTCTGTCGGCGGACAGGGGAATCCCGGAATGGGTGAAGGAAGCCTACCTCGCGCTCAAGGCGCTCGAAAGCGATGTCGACGATCCAGGCGCGCGTACTACGCTCGATCGGGTGAGAAGCGATTTCGGAGCGGTGCCTTCCGCCATCAGCGACTTCTTGTTCGAGGAACTCGCTTCGCAGCGAGTGGTTCTGGAAAAGGCTCGAGCCGAGGCGACCCGAGTCGCCGAGGAGACGCGCCAACTGGTCGAGACCGCCCGATTGCAGGCAGAGCAATCCGCCGAGCGCGCGGCGCAACTGCAGCAGGCTGCAGCGGCCGAGGCGGATGGGCGGGCGGCGAGCGAGGCGGAACTGGCGGGACGCGTTGGGTTGCTCGAAAACGAACGCGATGCGTCGAGTACGCTTGCCAAGGAGCGCGGCGATGAATTGGCGCAGCTGGCGGGTGATCGCGGCAACGACGTGACGGTCCTGAAGGACCAGCTTCGGAGGTTGGAGGCAAAGGCTGCGAACCTGGCCTCGGAGCGCGATCGAATCCACGCCGCAGTAATGGAACGTGACGGCGAAATCTCCCGGTTGGCCGCCGAAGCGCAGAAATCGACCGCGCTTGCCGAGGAACGCGATCGATTAAGGGAATTGCTCGACAAGCGTGACGCCGAAATCGCTCGTGTGTCGGCCGAAGCGCGTCAACTGGACGAAACAGCCGCCGCGCGGCTCGTCGAGGCGCAGGAAGCTGCGGCCACGTTGGCAGCGGACCAATTGCGCGAGCTCGAACAATTGCGGCAAAAACTCGAAGAACGTGCCGCCGAGGCAGCCGGCTTGATGGCGGAAATCGAAAGAATGTCGGCCGAGATCGGCCACCGGGACGGGGAACTGGAGGTGCGAACGAACGCACTCGACGAGGCGGAACAGGCACATATCGCCGAAATCGACGCCCTCGCAGTGGCCTTCCGGACCAGATTCGAGACCTTGCTCGCCGAGCAAGCCATAATGGCCGAACAACTCGCGGCACAGGAAGCTATGACCGCCGAGCAGAAACGCGCCTGCGACATGCTGCGGGAGCAGATTCGCGGCCTCGAGGAAGACCTTGGCCGCGCAAGGAATCAGACGAAGGCGCGCGAAATCGAGATCGATGCGCTCAGACAGCGCAGCCAGACATCCATCGCCCAGCTTCAGGCGCATGTGAATGCCATTCTCCGCAGCACGAGCTGGCGTGTCCTGTCACCCGTGCGCGTTGCCAAGACCTTCTGGATAACCAAAGTTCGTGGCCGATAGGCTTCCCCGCCGCGCCCTCTTCGAAGTGTGGAGACATCGCGGAGCTGCGGCGGAACCGCAATAGATGCGCGTCTGTCGGGCATCGGTCGACGCCTGCCGGGTCGAAGGATATGGTGCGGCATGATGGAAATCTGCGCTGCGTCTGGCGGTTTTCGCGGTTGCGCTTCGGCGCCGGCCGGATGGCGGGATTCGCTGCCCGCTTCGGCGCATCTAGCATCGCCGCCTCCGCCCCACGGGCCGGTTTGACCGTGTCATCCGGATTCCGCCAGATCCGCACCTATGCCGATGCATTCGGCCGGTTGCTGTCGCACTATGCGAGCCACCCCGACGTTCTGGTGCGCCATACGCGGCGGGCCGCCGACGCCGTCCGCCTGGGCGGCTTTCAGCTCCTGCGCGAGCGCCTGGACGCGGTTCTTCGGCCGCTGCGCGCCATGGACACGACGCGCTACCGCGACGCGCCTTCCGCCGGGACCAATCGTCCGGCCGAAGCACATCGACGCAATCGCGGCACCATTCTCATCGTCAGCCACGACGCGGCGCTCGGCGGCGCACAACAGATCATCCGCACTTTCGCCGCCTGGCTGTTGAGGTCGACGCGATACGAGGTGAGGCTCGTCCTGTTGCGCGGCGGCGATCTGGTCGGCCGGTTCAACGACATCGCGCCAACCTGCAATCTGGCAGCCCTCAGCGTCGGAAAATCCCGGGAGCAAGTCGTTGACGAACTGTCCGCGTGGGCGGGAGACGACGTCAAGGCGGTTTTTCTCAACTCCGCCGCGAGCGGGGGCTTCCTGGATATCTGGCCAAGGGAAACGCCGATCGTCGCGTTCATCCACGAGATGCCGAAGATCCTGAAGCTCTACACGACGGAGTTCGCCAAGATCCGCGCGCGCGCCGCAACGATCATCGCCGGCAGTTCCGCGGTGCGCGACAGCCTTGCCGAGCGGCATGGACTGGAAGGTGCCCACGTTCCGGTGGTGACGGCATTCCTCGATGCGGAAGACGGGCGCAAGACATTCGGATTCGAAGACAAGCTGGCGGCGAAGCGCACCCTCGGAATGAACGAATCCGCTCTCGTGGTCGCCGCCTGCGGCATCGTCCACTGGCGCAAATCGCCGGGGATCTTCATCGACGTTGCCGAGAAGGTCCTGCGGGACCATCCCGGCGAGGCGCATTTCATCTGGGTCGGCGACGGACCGGATCGCGAGCACTTCGAGCGGCTGTTGCGCGCGAAGGGCCTGACGAACGTCCGCTTCACGGGCATCGAACCCGATATCATGCGCTATCTCGATGCGGCGGACATCTTCCTGCTGCCGTCGGAGGAAGACCCCTTCCCTATCGTCTGCCTGCATGCCGCGACCGCGCTGGCGCCCGTGATCTGCTTCGAGGAGGCCGGCGGCATGCCGGGCTTCGTGGCGCGCGGATGCGGCAGGGCGGTTCCCTTCAAGGACGCCGACGCGATGGCCGCGGCCGTGCTGGACTACGCGTTCGACAAGGAGAAGCGACGCGCGCACGGCGCCGCCGGGCAGAAGCTCGTCGCCGCCGAATACACCGTCGCCACGACGGGGCCACAGCTCCTCCATCACATCCGGGCCGCCGCCGGTCTGAGGCCCGAGGTGAGCGTCGTCGTGCCGAGCTACAATTGCGCGCCGTACCTGGGCGAACGGATGGCGACTATCGGCGCCCAGACGTTCCAGGACTTCGAGGTGATCGTCATCGACGACTGTTCGACGGACGGTTCCGTCGCAATTCTCGACGCGTGGTCGGCGCTCAGGCCGGGCACGCGCATGATCGTCAACGCGCGGAACAGCGGCTCGCCGTTCCCGCAATGGCTGCATGGAATGGGGGTGGCGTCCGGCCCGCTGATATGGGTCGCCGAGGCCGATGACTCATGCGAACGGGATTTCCTGGCGACGCTGCTTCCGGCGTTCGACGACCGCAACGTGTTCCTCGCCCACGCGCGATCCCTCCCGGTCGATGCGAGCGGAACCGTCGTCGGCAGCCATGATGCCTATCTGGACCGAATCGCTGCCGGACGTTGGGCCGCCTCATTCGTGGCGACTGACCACGAAGAGGCGGCGTCGGGCCTCGGGATCGCCAACTGCATCCCCAATGCCAGCGGGGCGGTGTTCCGCAGGTTCGATCCGGACGCAGGATTTGCCGAGACGCTCAAGGGCATGCGGCTTTGTGGCGACTGGTTCTTCTATTTGCGCGCCATGCGCGGAGGCCTCGTCGCCTATGAGGCCGCGCCACTCAACCGGCATCGGCGCCACGCCGAAACGGTGACGCACAAGTCGGAAGGGTCCCGCCGCTACTTCGACGAATTCGAGACGGTGCGGCGCTGGATCGCAGCGACCTATCGGCAGGACCCAACGACCCGGGCGGCCATCAAGCGCTTTACCACGGAAGATCTCGACCGCTTCGGTATCAGCAATACCGGCGAACGCGCGCGCGTGCTGGGATTCTCGCCGCCGCCCGCTCGAGCAAAGGCGATGCCGACGATCCTCGTCGTGGTTTCCGATCTGTCGCCAGGCGGCGGCCAGATGTTCGGCATTCGCCTGGCCAATGCCTGGGCGCGCCGCGGCGGCCGCGCGGTGCTTCTCAACGCCCGCCATTTCCCCGACCACCCGAAGGTCGTCGCGAAGATCAGCGATCGCGTGGCGGTCTTTCACGCCGACACGATGGCGATGAGCTTCGTCGAGATGATCAAACGTTTCGACATCGATGTCGTCCACTCGTCGATCTGGTGGGCCGACCGATATGTGCAGGACCAAATCGAAGCGCTTCCGGGTCTGCCGTGGGTGGTCACGATGCATGGCTGCCATGAGACGAACATCGACAATCCGGGCGTCGACCTGTCGTTTCCGGCCCGAATGGGCCGGATGCTCGGACGGGTCGATCTCTGGGTCCACACGGCGGAGAAGAACCGCCGGGTGTTTGCCAGCTACGGTCTACCGAACAGCGAGAGGCACATTGCCAACGGGCTGGACATCGAGCCGTCGGC
>JAUYMV010000355.1 GCA_030698645.1 Mesorhizobium sp. | reverse complement strand
CTGACGTCTTTTGTCATCAAAAAGCGCGATCCGGTAACCAGTCCGGCCGATTGATCTTGCGCGTTTCGGTCCCGTCGATCATGGTTGATCGTGTCGGCGTGACGAAGCATTAACCATTCTTGGCCATTCTCCGACGCATCGCAGCCTTGGTTCCAGTCGCCGGAAAAACACACATGACACGCCTCCTCCAGTCCATTTCGCTGACGCTCGCAACCGCCGCGTCGGTGGCGCTGCTGCCCGGCGTTTCGGCCGCCGCCGACCAGGACCAGGTCTTCTTCGAATCGGTCGAAGGCGTCTGGACCGGACCCGGCGAGATCGTCGCCGGCAAGTACAAAGGCACCAAGTTCACCTGCAAGCTGAACGGCACGACGCCGTCCGGCAACAAGGTCGGCATGACGCTCGACGGCTCCTGCCGGGTCGGCGTGTTCTCGCAGAGGATGTCGGCGACGGTGGAGCGCAAGGGTCGCGGCTATCGCGGCAAGTTCCTCGATGGCGCCGGCGGCGCCGGCCTCGACATCGTCTCCGGCAATGTCGACGGCAGGAAGGTGGTCCTGTCGATCAACCGCAACGACCTGAACGGCGCGATGATGGCGCGGCTGCCCAATCGCAATTCGATGAATGTCAGCGTCTCAGTCAAGGTCGATCGCCAGATGGTGCGCGTCATCGCGATGGACCTGAAGCGCGTCGACGACGGCGCGGTCAGCGCAGTCGCGTCCGAGTAGTCAGCCCCGCCACCAGTTTCCATCGTCCGAGATCCTGTCGATGCCCGTGACGTCGAGTCCGGCCAGGTAGCTTGCGACACGCACGTTGCGGATCGACAGGTTCGGCGCGATCTCGGCGAGCGGCACGAGGACGAAGGCGCGCACGAACATGCGCGGATGCGGGATCTCCAGGCCGACCTCCTTCACCGAACGGTCGCCATAGAGCAGTACGTCGATATCGATCAGCCGCGGCCCCCAGCGTTCGCCGCGCGACCGCTTCAGCAGCACTTCGATGTCGAGGCAGAGATCGAGAAGCGCGCGCGGCGAGCGCGTGGTCAACACGGATGCGACGGCGTTGAGGAACTCCGGCTGGTCGAGCTTGCCCCAGGGCGGCGTGCGGTAGAGCGACGACACGGTCTCGACGCGGGTCAGCCGGTCGGCGTCGATCCGCTTCAGCGCGGCCGACAAGGACTCCCGCGGCGAGCCGATATTGCCGCCGAGACACAGATAGGCCCGTACCTCAGCCGGGCCAGACAACGCACACCTCGACATGATCGAGCACACCCTGGACCGGAGCGTTCGGCTTGCGGATGGTGATCCGGGCGCGGACGATCTGCGGCAGGCGCGCGCAAAGCGTCTGCGCGACGTCGAGCGCCAGCGCCTCGATCAGAAACCTCCGGCGGCCGGTGATCACCTCTTCGATGACCGAGAACGCCACGCCGTAGTCCACCGTGCCCTCGATGGTATCGGCTTGCAGCGCGCCCATGGCGTCGATGGTCAGTTCCGCATCGACATAGAACCGCTGGCCGAGGCGCTCTTCCTCGTCATGCACGCCATGGCGGGCGAAGAAGGCGCAGTTCGCCAGGCGGATGACATAGGTCATGTCTGGGTCCCTCCGGCGCGGTGCGCCGCGACCGCCTCGACGAGCTTGAGCGCGTCGACGGTGCCGGCCACGTCATGCACGCGGAACATGGCCGCTCCGCGCAGGCGCAGCATCGCGCTCGAGACGGCCGTCGCGACGTCGCGCCCGCGCGCGTCCCGACCGGTCACGTGGCCGAGAAAGCGCTTGCGCGACGTGCCGGCCATCAATGGAAGGCCGAGCGCCGACAATTCGTCGAATCGCGCCATCAGCTCGAGGTTCTCCTCCGGGTCCTTGGCGAAGCCGAACCCCGGGTCGAGCACGATCTGCCCACGATCGACGCCGGCTTCCCGGGCGATGGTGAGCGAGCGGCCGAAGAACGCCAGCTCGTCCTCGATCAGGTCCGGCAGCTTGATGCGGTCGCGGCCGGTATGCATGACGACGATCCCTGCTCCGCTGCGCGCCGCGACGCGGGCGATACCCGGCTCCCGCTGCAGACCCCAGACGTCGTTGATCGCATGGGCGCCCGCCTTGACCGCCGCCTGGGCGGTTGCCTCGCGATAGGTGTCGATCGAGATCAGCAGTTTGCCGGAGGCGCCCAGCGCCTCGATGACCGGCATCACGCGGCGCTGCTCCTCGGCCGCGTCGATCGCATCGGCGCCAGGCCTGGTCGACTCGCCGCCGACATCGATGATCGCGGCGCCCGCGGCCGCCATCTCGCCGGCGTATTCCACCGCCCGCTCGATCGACACATTGTCGCCGCCATCCGAAAAGCTGTCGGGCGTGACGTTGAGGATGCCCATGACGATCGCCCGGCCGCCCAGTTCGAGTTGCCGGCCATGGGCAAGCTGCCAGGCTGTGTTCATGCTCCGCTGACCCGTCCGCAAAACGACCTCATGCGCGCCTTGTGCGTTTGCTCCCCTGCGAATGCAAAGGAAATCGGGACCCGCGCGGCCAGCCTGAGGCTTGAAATCGATTGCACCAAGCGCGGCGCTGTCGCATGTTTCCCGCATGAAGCCATGGCGTCGAATTTCCGGACCGGCAGTCGGTTTGCTTTGCCTCGCGCTGGCCTTGCCGGCGCACGCCGCCAGCGTCGCGAGGACCTACAGCTACTTCGCCGTCGGCGGAAACACGCTGCAGGAGCTGCAGGAAGAACTGGTCATCCGCGGACCCCAGGTCAAGAGCACTGGCCAGCGGCATCCGGGCGCCACTATCATGGAGTTTTCGAACCGGCTCGGCTATCAGGACGGCCCCGACGGCTGCCGCGTCGCCAAGGCCACGGTCAGCGTCAAGGCGCGCATCATCCTGCCGCGCTGGAAGAAGCGCGCGAACGCCGGGCAGGACGCGCGGCTGATCTGGGATACGCTCTCCTCCGACATCAAGCGGCATGAGGAGAGCCATGTCGTCATCGCCCGGAATCACGCCCGCGCCATGGAGGAGGCCGTGCTGGCGATCCCGCGCCAGAAGTCATGCGCGATAGCCGCCGAAAAGGCGCGCCTGGCGATCCAGCGCGTGCTGGCCAGCCACGACAGCGCTCAGAACCAGTTCGACCGGATCGAAGGCATCAATTTCAGCCGGCGCATGGAGCGGCTCCTGCGCTACCGCATCGAACAGATCGAGGCCGGCCGGATCCCCGGCTAGTGACCTTTTTGCCAAGTTTGGCGCCAATCCGGCCGATTCCGGCCGCAAACCGTTGTGCCACGGTCGATTCTGCCTTGCCAGCATGGCCCGGCTGGCGCAAAGCCGGCTGAAATCCGCGAAGCGCCGCGACGGAAACGTCCGCCCGTGTGGGGTTGTATTCCCGCCCTGGCCGCGCATCGCGCCAATGCCGAACGAGACTTGAGATGACGACAACCGCGCTCGACGCCCGGCTGTCCCGCAATCCGTGGACAGCCGAAATACGATCCATGCTGGCGCTCGCCTGGCCGATGATCCTGACCAACGTCGCCCAGACCGCGATGACGGCGACCGACGTCATGATGATGGGCCGGCTCGGAGCCGGCACGCTCGCCGCCGGCGCGCTCGGCGCCAACCTCTATTTCGCGCCCCTGATGTTCGGGCTCGGCCTGATGCTCGCCGTCTCGCCGATGATGGCGGCGGAACTCGGCCGCAAGCGCCATTCGGTGCGCGACCTGCGCCGCACCGTGCGCCAGGGGCTGTGGACCGCGGTCGCCATCTCGGTGCCGATGTGGCTGCTCCTCTGGCAGGCGGAGCCGATCCTGCTCGCCATGGGACAGCAGCCGGAACTGGCCGCGGAGGCGGCCCGCTACATGCACATGCTGCAATGGAGCATCCTGCCGTTCTTCGGCTACATCGTGCTGCGCTCGTTCATCTCGGCCCTCGAGCGCCCCGGCTGGGCGCTCGTCATCGTCTTCGTAGCGGTCGCCTTCAACGTCTTCGCCAACTGGTGCCTGATGTTCGGCAATCTCGGCTTTCCGGCGATGGGCATCGCAGGGTCCGGATTGGCCACGACGCTGTCCAACTGCCTGATGTTCGGCGGCCTGGTGGCGGTCGTTTCATGGCATGGCCGCTTTCGCCGCTATCGGCTGTTCGGCCGCTTCTGGCGCGCCGACTGGCCGCGCTTTCGCGCCCTGTGGCGGCTCGGCCTGCCGATCGCGGCCATGGTCGCCTTCGAGGTGACCATCTTCAACGCCGCCGCCTTCCTGATGGGGCTGATCGACGCGGCGTCGCTCGCCGCGCACGCGATCGCCATGCAGATCGCCTCGATCACCTTCATGGTGCCGCTCGGCCTCGGCCAGGCGGTCACCGTGCGGGTCGGCCGCGCCCATGGCGCCGGCGATGCGGCGTCCGTCAGCCGCGCGGGCTGGACGGCCTACCTGTTCTCGGTCGGGTTCATGGCGCTGATGGCCCTGCTGATGCTGGTCTTCCCGCACGCCCTGATAGGCGCGTTCATCGACGCCGGAGACCCGGCGAACGCCGCCGTCGTGCGGCTCGCCGTGTCCTTTCTCGCCTTCGCCGCCCTGTTCCAGATCGTCGACGGCGCGCAAGCCGTGTCGAGCGGCATGCTGCGCGGACTGCACGACACGGCGGTGCCGATGATCTTCGCCGCGATCGGCTACTGGGGCGTCGGCATGCCGCTCGGCGTGCTGCTGGCGTTTCCGCTCGGCATGCAGGGCGCCGGCATCTGGATCGGCTTGTCGTCAGGCCTCGCCGTTGTGGCGGCATTGCTGCTGTGGCGCTGGCTGCGGCGCGACGTCTATGCCGCCCCGGCCGCAGCAGTGGCTCCGGTCATCATCGGCCACTAGGAAGGCCGCGGATCAGTCGGCGACGCCGAGCTTTCGCTGCAGATTGGTCGAGGAGGTCGTGTACTGGAACACGATGCGCTCGCCCGGGCTGACGATCCGCTTGGCCGCCTGCGCCATCAGCGCCGCCTCGTGGAAGCCCGACAGGATCAGCTTCAGCTTTCCGGGATAGGTGTTGATGTCGCCAATGGCGAAGATACCCGGCGCCGAGGTCTCGAACTTCTCGGTGTCGACCGCGATCAGGTTGTGATCGAGATTGAGGCCCCATTCGGCGATCGGACCGAGCTTCATGGTCAGGCCGAAGAACGGCAGCATGCGCGTCACCGGCACCTCGACATCGCCGTCCGGACCCTTCACGGTGGCGCTGGCGAGCTGGCCGCCCTCGCCCGACAAGGCGGTCACCTGGCCGATCCGGAAATCGAGCTGCCTGGCTTCCGACAGGGCGAACATCTTGTTCACGCTGTCGGGCGCGGCGCGAAACTCCGGCCGCCGGTGCACCAGCGTCATGCTCCTGGCGATCGGCTGCAGGTTGAGCGTCCAGTCGAGCGCCGAATCGCCGCCGCCGACGATCATCACGTCGTGGCCGCGGAATTCCTCCATGCGCCGCACGGAATAGAAGACGCTGTTGCCTTCATAGGCTTCGATGCCGGGGATCGGCGGACGCTTCGGCTGGAACGACCCGCCGCCGGCCGCGATCACCACGACCTTGGCCTCGAAAACCTCGTCGTCGTCGGTCGTCACCTTGAACGAACCGTCGTCGAGCCGCTCCAGCCCGGCGACCATCCGGTTGTAGGTGAACTCCGGGTGGAACGGCGCGATCTGCTCCATCAGCTTGTCGACCAGGCCCTGAGCCGAAATCGACGGCCAGCCGGGAATGTCGTAGATCGGCTTTTCCGGATAGAGCTCGGCGCACTGGCCGCCCGGCCGGTCGAGAATGTCGACCAAATGGCATTTGAGATCGAGCAGGCCGAGTTCGAACACGGCGAACAGGCCGACTGGCCCCGCACCGATGATCAGAACGTCGGTCTTGATGCTCTCGCTCATGGCACGATCCTGAGGGGAAAACCGGAAACTGGCGGGCTTGAAACCGGCCTGGCGTGCCGCAAAAGGGCTTGTCAGGCCTGGCGTTCGGGGATGCGCACGACGAGGCCGTCGAGTTCGTCGCGCACCTTGATCTGGCAGGAGAGCCGCGAGGTCGGGCGCACGTCGAAGGCGAAGTCGAGCATGTCCTCTTCCATCGCTTCCGGCTCGCCGACGGTTTCGGCCCATTCCGGCTCGACATAGACATGGCACGTCGCGCAGGCGCAGGCGCCGCCGCATTCGGCTTCGATGCCGGGCACCGCATTGCGGATCGCGTTTTCCATGACCGTCGAGCCGTTCTCCGCCTCGACCTGGAAGCGCGTGCCGTCGAAGGCGATGTACGTCAGTGTTGTCATGAAATGTGCCCAGAGCCCGGAGAAGCAATCCACGCCGAGATAATCACTCCGCCAGCCAAGTCAACCTCGGCCGCGGGCCGTGTCAGCGGCTGATCGACGCGATGAAGTCCTTGACCTCGTCGCCGAGGAAC
>JAUYMV010000065.1 GCA_030698645.1 Mesorhizobium sp. | reverse complement strand
GGCAGAACGTCAACAAGGTCGCGACCGCCGTCCAGCTGCGCTTCGACGCCATGAAGGCGCGCAGCCTGCCCGAGCGCGTGCGCGACAATCTGATCCGCCTCGCCGGCCAGCGCGCCACCAAGGACGGCGTGATCATCATCGAGGCAAGCCGATTCCGCATGCAGGAGCGCAACCGCGAGGACGCCCGCCAGCGCCTCGCCGACCTCGTCGCCAAGGCGGCCGAGCCGCCGCCCAAGGCGCGGCGCAAGACCAAGCCGTCGAAAGGCGCCGTGGAACGCCGGCTGAAGACCAAGGCCGGACGCTCGACAGTCAAGAAGCTGCGCGGTCGACCGGACGGCGAATAGCGGCTTTCCAAGAGCGGCGGCGGATGGCAATGTCACGCCGAAGGACAACATCTGGAGGCAGCGTCCATGGGTATTTTCGATTTCGTCAAGTCGGTCGGCAAGAAGCTTGGCATCGGCGACGACGAGCCGCCGGCGGCGGACAAGCTCAAGAAGGATCTCGATTCCTACAAGATCGGCACCGACAAGGTCGAAGTCGTGGTCGAGGGCGACAAGGCGATCCTCAAGGGCGTCGTCGCCGACCAGTCTGCCTTCGAGAAGGCCGTCATCGCCATCGGCAACACGCTCGGCATCTCCAAGGTGGAAGCCGGCGAGCTGAAGGTCGTCGCGCCGGACTCGGGCCTCGGGCTCGACGGAAATGTCGACATGACGGCGCTGGTGGCGGCATCGACGCCGGCCAGACAGCCGGTGTTCTACACGGTCAAGAAGGGCGACAACCTGTCGAAGATCGCCGAAGCACACTACGGCAAGGGCAAGGCGTCGAATTACCCCGTCATCTTCGAGGCCAACAAGCCGATGCTGACCCATCCGGACAAGATCTATCCGGGCCAGGTGCTGCGCATTCCGGACCTCGCCGAGGCCTGAGCCGGGACGGATAGCAGGTTTCCGTTTCGTTCCGATATCGCTAGAGTGACCGGGCCGCCGCGAGGCGGCCCGATTCTCTTGTCCGGTGCATCATGCTCGTCCTGCCTCGCGGCGTCCGTCACATTCCAGGTTTCCTCGACGCCGCCGCGCAGCGCGCACTTGTCGACGACATCCGCGCGGTGGTCGAGGCCGCGCCGCTCTACACGCCGGAAATGCCAAGGACCGGCAAGCCGATGAGCGTGCGTATGACCAATTGCGGCGCGCTCGGCTGGGTCACCGACAAGGCGCGCGGCTATCGCTACCAGGCCACGCACCCGATCACCGGACAACCATGGCCGGCAATTCCCGGCCGGCTGCTCGCCATATGGAACGCGGTTTCGGGAACCGACATCCAGCCCGAGGCCTGCCTGGTCAATCTCTACGCCGATACCGCGAAGATGGGCCTGCATCAGGACCGCGACGAAGAGGATCTATCGGCCCCGGTGGTCTCCGTCTCGCTGGGCGACAGCTGCCTGTTTCGCATCGGCCAGACGACGCGATCCGGCATGACGCAATCCATCAAGCTGGCAAGCGGCGACATCGTGGTGCTCGGCGGCGAGGGCCGGCTCTGCTTCCACGGCGTCGACCGGATCTATCCGTCGACCTCGGCGCTCCTGAAGAATGGTGGGCGGATCAATCTGACGCTCCGGCGGGTCACGAAGCCCCAGTCGGCCTAGTCGTCGGCGGGCGCGGCGGTATAACCGTTGCGCAGGTAGACGACCGAGCCCGAATCCTCGGCGATGACGTGATAGCTGGCCAGGACGGCATCGAATCCGAACCGATGGAACAGGGCTTCGGCCCACCGACCCCTGCGCAGCAGGACGATATCCGGGCGGGCGCGCGCGAATTCGCCGCGCTTGGCCCGCGCGTAACGTTCGGCGATCGCGTCGTAGCGCGCCGCCTCGGTCGAATTTCCGGCGCGCGCGGCCTGCGTCGAGAGATACCGCGCGATGTTGAACAGCCAGTCGCCGCCGTAGTCGGCGATCCATCGTCCGCCGACCATGCGGTTGAACGGATGGCCGTCCGCGATATTGGCGCCGATCAGCGCGACGGAAGGATGGTCGGTCGCCGCGCGCACGGGCGATATCAATCCCGGCGCGGGCTTCTCGGTCGCCCAGAACGGCGTGTAGCTGAAGACGATGCCGGCGAGCACGAGGGCGGCGATAGCTCTTCCGGCGAGTGACGAGCGCCCGGTCCGGCCTTGGTGTCGCCTATCTGCGGGGGCGAGCGCATGGAGGCAAAGCAGCGCGAACACGGCGCAAAGAAGCGCCGCGAAGGCATGGTAAGGCCAGCCCTTGCCTTGGGCCAGAAGCGGAACCAATGCCGCGATCGACGCGAAAGTCGCCACCGACGCGAGCTCCGGCACCGTCCCGCGCGGCCAGATCAGCCAGACCAGCGCCATCAGGAAAATCCATCTCGGTCCGTAGTTCAGCACGATCGGCAGGACGCTGTGGATCCTGAGATAGGTGTCGGCCACAAGCGGATAAACGTCGCGCAAATATTCGGGGTGAAAGGTCAGGACGGCGGCGAGATAGGCGCAGCAGACGACGCCGATCACCCAGTTCTCGACCGAAAAGACGGGTCGTAGCGACCGCCGCCGCCACACGGCGAAGAGGACTGGTAGCAGCACCATCACCGCATAATGCGGCTTCAGGAGGAGGAGAACGCTGCCGGACAGGCCGGCGAGCACGGCGATGCCGACGCGAGGGGGAGCGCCGTCCCGGCGCGCGCGCCACGCAACCAGGACGAGCAGCGGCACGAACAGCGCCATGCCGATATGCTCGCGCTGGCTGAACGCATTGCCGGGAAAGATGACAAGCATGGCGTAGAATGCGGGCGCCAGCGCGACGAGGGACGCGGTCTCCGGAAAGCGGCCCGCGCGCAGGATCCTGCCGGCAAAAAACAGGCCGGCGAGCGCCGCGAGGTAGCTCAGGGCGTGGACGAGTATCTCCGGGGCGATGCCCAGAGCCCGCGCCAGCGCTACCGGCGGCAGATACAGCCAGATCGTGAAGGGCGGATTGGTTTCCACGATATCGACGTAGAGCCGGTCGCCGTCGAGTACGCGCTCGCAGACCGTGATCAGCCAGCTGGTGTCCGGAATCGTGCCCCAGCGCAGCTGATAGAGGACGGCAAGCACGGTGATCCCCAGGAAGAACACCGCATTGCGCCAGGCGGGGGCGAGGGCCGAAACAGAGCCGAACGGCGCTCGTGCGGGCTTAAATTCGGCCGCCAGGCTCGCCGCGCCGGACGCGGCCGCGCCATTGCGCGCCGGATGGCCGTTGAACAGGAGACTTGCCTTCATCGCGGCTGGAACCCGTCGGCGGGAGACCGATCACGCCAGAGACATTAGAAACAGGCGGTTAAAACGGCTTTAAGCGGCAGCGCCGCTCAAAGCTTCCTCAGCGCCACTTCTTCCACGAGGTGATCGGCGCCCTTCTTGAGGATCAGGTCGGCGCGCGGCCGGGTCGGCTGGATATTCTCGCGCAGGTTCTTCAAATTGATGTTGGCCCAGAGACTTTCCGCGATCGAGAGCGCCGCGTCGTCGGACAGGCTCGCATAGCGGTGGAAGAAGGAGTCGGGATTCTTGAAGGCGGTTTCGCGCAGCCGCATGAAGCGATCAATATACCATTTGTGGATCAGCGGCTCCTCGGCGTCGATATAGATCGAGAAGTCGAAGAAGTCCGACACGAAGGGGACCGCCTTGCCGTCCTTGGGCAGATCGCGCGTCTGCAGCACGTTGATGCCTTCGAAGATCAGGATGTCGGGGCGGTCGATGGTGACGAACTCGCCGGCCAGCACGTCGTAAGTCATGTGCGAATAGAGCGGCGCGCGCACATTGCGCTGACCCGACTTGATGCCCGAAAGAAAGCGCAGCAGTGCACCGACATCGTAGCTTTCCGGAAAACCCTTGCGGTCCATCATGTTGTCGCGCCGCAGAATCTCGTTCGGCAGCAGGAAACCGTCGGTGGTGACGAGATCGACCTTGGGGCTCGATGGCCAGCGCTGCAGCAGTTCCTTCAGGACGCGCGCGGTGGTCGACTTGCCGACCGCGACGGAGCCGGCGATGCCGATGATGAACGGCGTCTTGATCGCGTCGTCGACCTGGAAGAAGACCTGGCGCTGCTGGAACAGGAGCTGGCTTGCCTCGACATGCGCCGACAGCAGGCGCGACATCGACAGATAGATGCGGCTGACTTCGTCGAGGTCGATCGGATCGTTCATCGACCGCAGGCGGCGGACTTCGTCCTCGGTCAGGGTCAGCGGCGTATCGGCGCGAAATCCGGCCCAGCGCGCCGCTGTGAAGAACCGATACGGCGAATATTTCTCGGAGGGCGCAAGCTGATCCATCAAACCG
>JAUYMV010000056.1 GCA_030698645.1 Mesorhizobium sp. | reverse complement strand
CAGCTGGACGGCGGTCGCGACCTTGTTGACGTTCTGCCCGCCCGGCCCCGACGCGCGCACGAAGCTCTCGTCCAGTTCGTCGTCATGGATGACGACGCCGGGTGAGATGATGATGTCTTCGCCGATGACCATGCCGACTTGTCGCGCGGCGGCGCGAAAAAGAAAAGGCCCGGCGCGAGACCGGGCCTTTCGAACGGTGCGAGCGCGGATTATTCGGCGGCTTCGGCGAGCCGCGGGGCGGCGCCCAGCACATGCTCGTCGACATGGGCTTCGAACTTGCCGAAATTGTCCACGAACATGCCGACCAGCCGCTTGGCCTGGCGGTCATAGGCGATCCCGTCCGCCCAGGTCGAGCGCGGGTCGAGGATCGCCGCGTCGACGCCCGGCACGGCGACCGGAACCTCAAAGCCGAAATGCGCGTCGGTACGGAATTCGGCGTCCTTCAGCGAGCCGTCGAGCGCGGCGGCGAGCAGCGCCCGTGTCGCCCTGATCGGCATGCGGCGGCCGACGCCATAGGCGCCGCCGGTCCAGCCGGTGTTGACCAGCCAGCAGTCTACTTTGTGCTCGGCGATCAGTTCGCGCAGAAGATTGCCGTATTCTGACGGGTGGCGCGGCATGAAGGGAGCGCCGAAGCAGGTCGAGAATGTAGCCTCCGGCTCGGTCACGCCGCGCTCGGTGCCGGCGACCTTGGCAGTGTAGCCGGACAGGAAGTGATACATCGCCTGCGCCGGCGTCAGCCGGGCGATTGGCGGCATCACGCCGAAGGCGTCGGCCGTCAACATGATGATGTTCTTCGGATGGCCGGCGCGGCCGGTTGCGCTGGCGTTCGGGATATAGTGCAGCGGATAGGCGCAGCGGGTGTTCTCTGTCAGCGAGCCGTCGTCGAAATCCGGCACGCGATTGGCGTCGAGGACGACGTTTTCCAGAACCGTACCGAAACGTTTCGTGGTTGCGAAAATTTCCGGCTCTGCCTCGGCCGAGAGCCGGATCGTCTTGGCGTAGCAGCCGCCTTCGAAATTGAAGATGCCGTCATGCCCCCAGCCATGCTCGTCGTCACCGATGAGCGTGCGCGACGGATCGGCCGACAGCGTGGTCTTGCCGGTGCCAGACAGGCCGAAGAAAACGGCCGACTGGCCGTCCGGCCCGTCATTGGCCGAGCAGTGCATCGGCATGACGCCCTTTTGCGGCAGCAGGTAGTTGAGCACGGTGAACACCGACTTCTTCATCTCGCCGGCATAGGCCGAGCCGCCAATCAGCACGATCATGCGGGTGAAGTCGACGGCGATGACGGTTTCGCTCCGCGTGCCGTGGCGCGCCGGATCGGCGCGGAAGGACGGCAGGTCGATGATCGTCATCTTCGGCACGAAGCCGGCGAGCCTGGCATGGTCCGGCCGGATCAGCAGGTTGCGAATGAACAGCGAATGCCAGGCGAGTTCCGTGATCACGCGGACCGGGAGCACATTGGCCGGATCGGCGCCGCCATCGAGATCCTGCACGAAGAGGTCGCGGCCCTTGGCCAGCGCGATGAAATCGGCATGGAGCAAGTCGAACTGCGCGGGCGAGATCGCCTTGTTGTTGTCCCACCACACCTGTCCGTCGGTGTTCTCGTCGCGAACGATGAACTTGTCCTTGGGCGACCGGCCGGTGTGCTGCCCGGTATAGGCGACGAGCGCCCCGTCCGCGGTGAGGTTTGCCTCGCCGAGCCGAAGCGCGTGCTCGTAGAGTTCGGCGGCGGCCAGATTGTAGCGAATCGTACCCGCATCGCTCAGGCCGATGGCGCCTATTCCGCAGGCGGGATTGAAAATGCCGATTTCTTTCATGGACGTGACAATCCCTCCTCAAGCCTGTCCGGACAGACGTTCCACGAAGCTCAATGGCACCCGCGATGCATGTCTTTTCTTGGCGACGACTTACCTCAATTGGTCACAAACAGAAAAACCAAGCGATTTCAAATCATTAATCGATTTAAAGATTTTGAATTTCGCCTAAATCGTTTATATCTGCCTAACGGACAGCGGAGTCGGCGCCGCTGGGGAGCGCAAGCCAGGCTGGGCGGATCGCCGGTCAGGGAGCCGAGGATTAGCTGCGCTGTCTTGTGCAGGCGATCTGTGCCACATTTTGTACCCAGTTTGTCCGCAACAAGCCCTTTCCCAAATAAGGAAGGGACATCCGCTCATGAGGGAGCCGTTCGAAATGGCAACAATCGCGCTTGTCGATGACGACCGCAACATTCTGACGTCGGTATCCATCGCGCTGGAGTCGGAGGGCTACCGCGTGGAAACCTACACCGATGGCGCGTCGGCTCTCGAAGGCCTGTCGGCGCGGCCGCCGAATCTCGCGATCCTCGACATCAAGATGCCGCGCATGGACGGCATGGAACTGCTGCGCCGGCTGCGCCAGAAGACCGACCTGCCGGTGATCTTCCTGACGTCGAAGGATGACGAGATCGACGAGCTGTTCGGACTCAAGATGGGTGCCGACGATTTCATCCGCAAGCCGTTCTCGCAGCGCCTGCTCGTGGAACGCGTACGCGCCGTGCTCAGGCGCGGCGCCGCCAAGGACGCGACCGCCAAGACGCCGAACCAGCAGGCCCGTTCGCTCGAGCGCGGACAGCTCGTGATGGACCAGGAGCGCCATACCTGCACCTGGAAGGGCGAACCGGTGACGCTGACCGTGACTGAATTCCTGATCCTGCATTCCCTCGCCCAGCGGCCGGGCGTCGTCAAGAGCCGTGACGCCCTGATGGATTCGGCGTATGATGAACAGGTTTATGTCGACGATCGCACCATCGACAGCCACATCAAGCGCTTGCGCAAGAAGTTCAAGTCGGTCGATGACGACTTCGAGATGATCGAGACGCTCTACGGCGTCGGCTACCGCTTCCGCGAAGCCTGATCCGCCGCAGAGCCCCGTGAGGGCCGGACAGTCCGGCGCGGACGGGCCGAGTGACGAAATGTGTCGAGCGGATCGGAGGGGCAACACCGATCCGCCGCAAGCCATGGCGGACCGCGAGACCGGATGACGGTGGAAACTGAAATCAGCGGGGCTGTCCGCCCGGCGAAAAAGCCGGCGCGGGCGCGATCCCGCCTGTTTGGCCGCCTGACCATCCCGATGCGCCGGGTGCTCGGCGACTATGTTTTCTCGAGCTTGACGCGCCGCATCCTGTTCCTGAACCTTGCGGCCCTGGTGGTGCTGGTCTCGGGCATCCTCTACCTCAACCAGTTTCGCGACGGGCTGATCGACGCCCGCGTCGAAAGCCTGATGACGCAGGGTGAGATCATCGCGGCCGCCATCGCCGCCTCCGCGACCGTCGAGACCGACAGCATCACAATCGACCCCGAAAAGCTGCTCGAATTGCAGGCGGGCGAGAGCATCGGGCCGGGCACCGAGCAGCTCGACAGCCTCGACTTCCCGATCAATCCGGAACTGGTGGCGCCCGTGCTGCGGCGCCTGATCTCGCCGACCCGGACGCGCGCCCGAATCTTCGACCGGGAGGCGAACCTGCTGCTCGATTCCCGGCATATCTATTCGCGCGGCCAGATCCTGCGCTACCAGCTGCCGCCGCTCGAGAAGGAAGAGCCGGGCCTCTTCGAGAAGTTGGAGAATTTCGGCGGCAGGCTGTTCCGCCGCACCGACCTGCCGGTCTACCGCGAGCAGCCGGGCGGCAGCGGCTCGATCTATCCGGAAGTCATCAAGGCGCTGACCGGCAACCGCGCGGCGGTCGAGCGCATCAGCGAACAGGGCGAGCTGATCGTCTCGGTGGCGGTGCCGGTGCAGCGCTTCCGCGGCGTGCTCGGCGTGCTCATGCTGTCGACCGAGGGCGGCGACATCGACAACATCGTCGATGGCGAGCGGCGCGCCATCTTCCGCGTCTTCGGCGTCGCGGCGCTGGTCAACGTGCTGCTATCCATCATGCTGGCCTCGACCATCGCGACCCCGCTGCGCCGGCTGGCGGCGGCTGCCGTCCGCGTGCGCCGCGGTGTGCGCAGCCGCGAGGAAATCCCCGATTTCTCCGACCGGCGCGACGAGATCGGCAATCTCTCGACGGCGCTGCGCGATATGACGAACGCGCTCTATGCCCGCATCGAGGCGATCGAGAGCTTTGCCGCCGATGTCAGCCACGAGCTGAAGAACCCGCTGACGTCGCTTCGAAGCGCGGTCGAGACGCTGCCGATCGCCCGCAACGACGAGTCGCGTAAGCGGCTGATGGACGTCATCCAGCACGACGTGCGCCGCCTCGATCGCCTGATCACCGACATTTCCGACGCCTCGCGCCTCGATGCGGAACTCGCCCGCCAGGACGCGGCGCGCGTCGACATGAAGAAGCTGGTGGGCGATCTCGTCGACGTGTCGCGCGACGGCACGAGGCACAAGAAGGCCGTCGAGATCGACCTCAAGATCGCCAAGCTGCCGACTGGCGCCAAGGGCTTCTTCGTCCTCGGCCACGATCTGCGCCTGGGCCAGGTCGTTACGAATCTGATCGAGAACGCGCGCTCCTTCGTGCCGGAGCGGAACGGCCGCATCGCGGTCACTATGAGCCACAGCGGCCGGCGCATCGTCATCTCGATCGACGACAACGGGCCGGGAATCCGGGCGGAAAACATCGACCGTATATTCGAGCGGTTCTACACGGACCGGCCGGGAAGCGAATCCTTCGGCCAGAATTCGGGGTTGGGCCTGTCGATCAGCCGACAGATCGTCGAGGCGCATGGCGGCACGCTGACCGCCGAGAACATTCCCGGCGGCAAGCCGGGCGACATTCGCGGCGCCCGCTTCGTCATCTCGCTGCCGGCCGAATGAGCGCTTCGACTCCCGATGGCGGGTCATCCGCGCCGCGAGCCGGCGCGACGAACCATCATGCTACGGCGATCGTGCTGGGCGACCGGGGCGTACTGATCACCGGCGCGTCGGGCAGCGGCAAGTCGGCGCTGGCGCTCCACCTCATCGCGGAATGGCGGCTGGCGGGACGTTTCGCCCGGCTGGTCGCCGACGACCAAGTGTATATGGCCGCCCGCGCGGACCGTCTCGTCGCGCATGCGCCGCCGACGATCGCCGGGCTGGTCGAGGCGCGCGGCCATGGGCCGGCACCGATCGACCACGAGCCGGCGGCGGTCATCGATCTCGTGGTCGACCTCGTCGCCGAGGCCGAGGTCGCGCGCCTGCAGGCCGGTGCGACGTGCGCCATCGCCGGCGTCGAGGCTGCATCCCTGCATCTTTCGTGCCGCAACGTCATGGCGGCTTCGTTCGCGGTCAACGCCGCGCTTGGCGGCATTCCGTTCGCCCCCGGGGGCGGAAATGGCACGAATTTGCTTGCCGGCGATAACGATTTGGGCTTGTCAACACGAGTTGGGCGGACAACATAGCCAACTCGCTGACTGGGGTGCCGCGGGGGCACGGTCGGGAAAGAAAGCGCCTGCGAAGGGCGTCTGGAGCCAGTATCGTATGATCGGTCTCGTGCTTGTCACGCACGGTCGCTTGGCCGACGAGTTCCGCAACGCCGTGGAACATGTCGTCGGGCCGCAGAAGAACCTCGAAACCGTCTGCATCGGCGCGGAAGACGATATGGAGCAGCGCAGGCTCGACATCGTCGCCGCCGTCAAGAGCGCGGATACCGGAACCGGCGTCATCATCCTGACCGACATGTTCGGCGGAACGCCGTCCAATCTGGCGATCTCGGT
>JAUYMV010000055.1 GCA_030698645.1 Mesorhizobium sp. | reverse complement strand
CGGCCGGCAGCAATTCGATTGCCGGATAGCCTGCCAGTTCGAGCGCGGTGGGGGCGGTCGTCATGCCGATGTCACGCGAAGTTCTTCGCGAAGGCGTCGATCTGCGCCTTCAGCTTGCCGCGAAGATCGTCCGACAGAGCTTTCTCGGCGCGGATCGCGTCGAGCACGGCCTTGCCCTCGGAGCGCATGTGCGCGAGCAGGCCCTGCTCGAACTTGCCGACCTGGTTGACGGCAAGCTTGTCGAGATAGCCGTTAACGCCGGCATAGATGACAGCGACCTGCTCCTCGGTCTTCAGCGGCGAGAACTGCGGCTGTTTGAGAAGCTCGGTCAGGCGGGCGCCGCGGTTGAGAAGGCGCTGGGTCGAGGCGTCGAGATCGGAGCCGAACTGCGCGAAGGCCGCCATCTCGCGATACTGCGCGAGCTCGCCCTTGATCGAGCCGGCGACCTGCTTCATCGCCTTGATCTGCGCGGCGGAACCGACGCGCGACACGGACAGGCCGACGTTCACCGCCGGGCGGACGCCCTGGAAGAACAGGTTGGTTTCCAGGAAGATCTGGCCGTCGGTGATCGAGATCACGTTGGTCGGGATGTAGGCGGAGACGTCGTTGGCCTGCGTCTCGATGATCGGCAGCGCGGTCAGCGAACCGCCGCCATTGTCGTCGTTGAGCTTGGCGGCGCGCTCGAGCAGGCGCGAGTGGAGATAGAAGACGTCGCCCGGATAGGCTTCGCGGCCGGGCGGACGGCGCAGCAGCAGCGACATCTGGCGGTAGGCGACGGCCTGCTTGGACAGATCGTCATAGCCGATCAGCGCGTGCATGCCGTTGTCGCGGAAATATTCGCCCATGGCGCAGGCGGCGAACGGCGCGATGAACTGCATCGGCGCCGGGTCGGACGCTGTGGCGGCGACGATGATCGAATATTCGAGCGCGCCGCGCTCCTCGAGAACCTTGACGAACTGCGCGACGGTCGAGCGCTTCTGGCCGACGGCGACGTAGACGCAGTAGAGCTTTTCCTTGTCCGGACCCGTCTGGTGGATCGCCTTCTGGTTCAGGATGGTGTCGAGAAGGATGGCGGTCTTGCCGGTCTGGCGATCGCCGATGACCAGCTCGCGCTGGCCGCGGCCGACCGGGATGAGCGCGTCGATGGCCTTGAGGCCGGTCGACATCGGCTCGCTGACCGACTTGCGCGGGATGATGCCGGGCGCCTTGACGTCGACGCGGCGCCGCTCGGTGGCGACGATCGGGCCCTTGCCGTCGATCGGGTTGCCGAGCGCGTCGACGACGCGGCCGAGCAGGCCCATGCCGACGGGCACGTCGACGATGGCGCCGGTGCGCTTGACGGTGTCGCCTTCCTTGATGTCGCGGTCGGCGCCGAAGATGACGACGCCGACATTGTCGCTTTCGAGATTGAGCGCCATGCCGCGGATGCCGCCGGGGAACTCGACCATTTCGCCGGCCTGGACATTGTCGAGGCCATAGACGCGGGCGATGCCGTCACCGACGGAGAGAACCTGACCGACCTCGGAAACTTCGGCTTCCTTGCCGAAATTCTTGATCTGGTCCTTGAGAATAGCGGAAATTTCCGCTGCGCGGATGTCCATCAACCGACCTCTTTAAGTGCGAGCTTGAGCGAATTGAGTTTCGTGCGGAGCGACGTATCGATCTGACGCGACCCGATCTTGACGACCATGCCGCCGAGCAGCGTCGGATCGACGGTGAGCGAAAGGGTGACGTCCTTGCCGGCCACGCTCTTCAGCGTCGCCTTGAGTTCGGTCTCCTGCGCGGGCGTCAGCGCATGGGCGGACGTGACCTCGGCATTGATCTCGCCGCGGTGGCGCGCGGCGATCTCGCGGAAGGCGCGGATCATGCCGGGGATGGCGAAGAGGCGGCGGTTCTGCGCCACGACGCGCAGGAAATTGCCGACCAGGCCGCCGATCTTGGCCTTGTCAGCGATCGCGGCGATGGAGCGGAACTGCTCGTCGGCGGAGAAGACGGGGCTCGAGATCAGGCGCTTCAGATCGTCGCTGCCGGCCAGCAGCGCCTCGAAGCGCGCCAGGTCGTTCTCGACGGCGGCGATGGACTTCGACTCGACGGCCAGATCGAACAGCGAACCCGCATATCGATCCGCAACGCCGGAAATGCTCGAGCCAGACTTTGCCACGGAGTTCTTTTCTCTTGCCTGATTGGCCGCAAGATTATCCGCTGGAGTGGTGCACTCTGGCTAAATCTCTGACCGTGTTGATTTTTTCATTTCCGCAGGCGCAGCCTCGCCGCACCCCCGGCCAAAAGTCGATTGCCGTCTAGCACAGGCTTTCCGGACTCGCAACACGCGGCGGACACCGCTTTGCCGGGAGATTTGTCGCAGTGGCGCGCGCGGCCGCGCCGTCAGGCGACGATGCCCAGCACGAAGAGGAGAGGCAGGGCGGCGAGCACGATCTCGAGGGCGAGCGAAACCCAGTTGTAGAGCGTGTTGCCGCGGTCCGACATCATCGAGACGATGCGGCCGAACGCGGTCAGCCCCCAGCAGAGTCCGAGCGCCAGATAGAGGAAGGGCTGGTTGCCGAGCAGTAAGCAGCACAGGCCGAGGCCGAGGTAGAAGCCGGCCATCGTGGCGCGCGCCTCGCCGACGGCCTCGGGATGCGCCTCGGTCGGACGCAGGCGCAGGATGCGCAGCGACAGGCCCGGCGCGAAGAGCAGCAACAGGCCGAAAACAAGGGTGACGATCGCCGACGACCATGCCAGCCACTCGCCCTGGCTCAGCGGCCAGGGAAATTCGAATTCCATCGTCGTCGGCTCCATGCATGGCGCGGGATTTGCCGGAGACTACCGATTTTCGCGGCGAGCGCCAGAGCCCGCGGTCCATTGGCTGCGCTTGACATGCAGGTAATTACCTGCATATTGGATCCGGCATGCGAGCGTGAGCAATGGACGACGACAAGGTTTTCAAGGCGCTCGGCGATCCGACCCGCAGGAGGTTGCTCGACCTCCTGTACGAGAAGAACGGGCAGACCCTCGGCCAGCTCTGCGAGAACCTCGACATGGCAAGGCAATCCGCCACGCAGCACCTCGACCTGCTGGAAGCGGCAAACCT
>JAUYMV010000050.1 GCA_030698645.1 Mesorhizobium sp. | reverse complement strand
CGCGTGCCCGCCGCCCAGGGCGGCTTCCACGACGGCCAGCGCGCCGGTCACCGTCAGTGCATAGCCGTTCGCCGTCACGATCCGGGCGGTCTTTTTCTGACCAAGCGCATTCGTCACCTCGCCCCAGACGAAAGTCGGGCTAGCGCTCCGCGCCGCTTCGTCCGGCCCCTTAATGCTTTTCTCGACGCGGCGCTTGAGAAAGCGCTGCACGGCACCGAAACCGAGAAGCCAGCGCAGACGGTTGGTGCGACGGACCATTGCGATCATGCGCTCCGGCGCGGGCAGGTAGACCTCGATGTTCGGAATCCCGGTGCTGTGATAGGCGGTCGAGACGTCACCCCACGGGATCGTCATCGCCGATTTCTCTCCCCTGCCGAAATCGATGCGCCGGGATTTCCAGGCGAGGGGGACTTCGACGATCCTGCCATCCCGGCGGACGCGTCCGCCGTCCGCCAAGCCTTCGATGGCGGTTTTCGCGGTCCCGGGCGACAGACCCGAACCGCTGTCGAAGCCAAGCGCAAGGTGCGTCGCGTTCGGCATCGCCGCCTTGAGGGCGCTGGCGACGCAATCGGTCGGTATGACATCGAAGCCGACGCCCGGGCACAGCACGACGCCAGCTTCCGTTGCCCGGCCGTGCAGGGAATGCGCATGCTCCAGCGCCGCGATCTCGCCGGTGATGTCGAGATAGTGCGCGCGCACTGCGAGACAGGCCTCGATGAGCGGCGCGCTGGTCGCCGAAAACGGCCCGGCGCAATTCAGCACCAGTCCGACGTCACGGATCGCATCCTGCAGGGTTTTGGGATCGTCGAAGGCGAAGACCCGGAATGGCAGCTCCAGTTCGCGCGCAAGGCGTTCGACCTTGGCGCGGTCGCGGCCGGCCAGGACGGGTGTCATCTCGCGCCGCCGCGCCTCGCGCGCGATCAGTTCGCCCGTGTAGCCATTCGCGCCGTAGATCATCCAGGAAATCATGCGCCGATGCCTCGCGCCGAGCGTCTACGGCGCCTCGTTGTAGTTGACCACCGTCGTGTGCTCGATCTCGCCGTCATAGCTGGCATCGACGTCGAACTGCACGAGCGTGAAAGCGCCGTTGCGGAAGATCCAGGTGCCGACCGTCGAGGCGTCGCCGATGCCGCGCCATTTGGACCATGAGGTCAGCGTATGCGTGGCCGGATCGTATTCGGAGTTGACGAGGCCGGAAGCGGTGGTGAAGCCTTTGACGGTGACGCTTTCGACCTTCTCCTCGCCGCCCTCGGCATAGCGAATGTCGAGTTCGGGCGTCGCAAAGTGCAGTTCCTGCAGTTCGCCGAAGTCGTTTGCAAGCAGGTAGACATGCGTTTCGTTGTAGGCGCCCCGGCTGCAGAAGAAGCGGAACAGGCGGGCCTCGCGTTCCGGTTCGGCGTCGGTGTCGCTGACATAGCGGAAGCGGATCGGGAAGGACTCCGGCTCGGCCATCTCGTCGGGGGCCTGGATACAGTCGTCGGCGCGGCTGGCGGCGAACTCCGCCTTGGCGCGCTCGAGCGTGGCGTCGCGCGCGGGTGGCGGCGGACCGTCGCCGCATTGGGCTGGCAGCGCCTCGTCGAGACCCTTTCCGGAGGCGGCAAGCGTCGCCTTGTCGATGTGGAGCGGCGTGAACGGATCGCCCTGGATCTGCGGATTGGCGAGTTTCAGCGTGTAGCAGCCGGCGAAGACCTGCTCCGCGCCGGCGTCGTTGGTGGCGCGGATCGCGACTGGAACGCTGTAGAAGACACTGCCGGCAGCGCCCTCCTCGGAAGGCGTGCCCGTCACGATGGCGACAGCAGCGGTGTCGGCGAAGCCTGCCGCAAAGGCGTCCAGGCTGGCCGCCGGCTTGGTCGAAAAATAACTCCAGGCGCGGGCGTATTCCTTGCGGTTCACGGCATTGTAGAGCGACTGCACAAGGGCCGAGGGATCCGAGCGGTCATCCATGTAGGCGGGCGCGGCGGTTCCTTGCGCACCGGCGCTGGAAAGGCCGGCGAGCGGGGCCAGCGACGCCAGCGCGGCGAGGCCGGCTGTGCGCGCGAGCGGCCAGACAGTTGCGAATCGCATGCCGAAAACCCTCCCGGTTCGAACATGTCCGACCATAGCATCGATTGCCGCGCGCTTGCAGCGCTTGTCAGCCGCATCAGTCCACACTATCGCAAGGCGGCGCGGCCAGGCAGAGTCGCGAGGGAGAATTGTCCGCCATGTCGATGTCGATGTTTCAAGCCTCCGTGCCGGTCTACCAGACCATGCTGAAGAACCTGTCCGACATCCTGGTGAAGGCGGACGCCAGCGCCGCCGAGCGCAAGATCGATCCCGCCGTGCTGCTTTCCGCGCGCCTGTCGCCCGACATGCTGCCGCTGACGCGCCAGGTGCAGATCACCACCGACCATGCCAAGGGCTCGGTGGCGCGGCTGGCCGGCCGCGAGATCATGAAGCTGGAGGATGGCGAGGCGAGCTTCGCCGACCTTCAGGCCCGGCTTGGCGTCGTCATCGACCATCTGAAGGGCTATCAGCCCGCCGAAATCGACGGTTCCGAGGATCGGTCGATCATCATGCGGCTCGGCGGTCGCGACGTGGAGATGCCAGGCACGCGATACCTGCTGCATTTCGCCATGCCGAACTTCTATTTTCACGCGACGACCGCCTACGCGATCCTGCGCCACAATGGCGTTCCGCTCGGCAAGAGCGATTTCCTCGGCCGTGGCTGACAGGCGGGCGGCCGCCGGCGCTTCAACGCATCGACATTTCGCGCGCGATGCGCGGGAAATCCGCCGGCTTGACGCCGATATCGGCGCGGTCCGCATTGTTCATCGCATTCAGGATCGCCAGCGCGGCGCGATAGCGCAGCACTTCCTTCGGTCTCGGGCGAGAGAAGAGTTCGGTTAAAAAGGCCATCGGTGCAGGGCTCCGGTTCCGTCCTCCCGAAGCACTAGTATAGGCAGATTGCGGTTTTGTTGCAGTGCAGCATTCCGCATGGCTGCCATGTGGGTCGCGTATCGCCCCGGAAGGCTTTGCGCGCATGCGAGATTCCCGCCGCCCGCTAAAATTCGCCGTATTGGCGTAGAGGCTTGTTAATTGCCATTTAATAGGTTGGGAACGATTCGACGGCACGGCATCTTAAGTGCCTGAGGTGACTGGAATGAGCGCGTTCACGACCAGGGATTTTGCCAGTTTGCTCGACGACGCGATCGCCGCGGCCGATGCCGACCGCGAGCCTGTCGTGCGGCCCGGCATCCCTTTCGATTTCCTCCAGGCACAGGGGGAGAGCATCGCAGGCCGCGCCGAGACCGATGCCGCGGCCGCGGCCGAGTATCTGTTTGCCGCCATCGGCGACTTCTCCGTTGCGCCGGACCTGTCGGTGCTCATGGCGATTCTTCCCTCGACCGATCCGGAGGAGGTTTCAGCCGAGCTTGGCCTGAAGGGACATGAGACTCCCCCCGAACTCGACCGTATTCGCCGCGACTTCGCCTTCGCCAACCATCCCGACCGCGTCGCGGCCGATCTTCGCGACCGCGCGCTGCAGCGCATGCAGATCGTCAACATGATGATCGACGACGCCAAGCGACGATTTGCAAAGTTTGCCGCGAACCGCTGATCGCGCGACGCGTCGATGCGTCATCCCGCCGCTGGCCATAACCGGCGGCATGCCCTAGCTTACCCATGAGCAGCCGACAGCACGCGCGACTTTCGTCGCCGTCCCGGCCGGGCTCCGGGAGACGGCATGAACCAGCAGCCAATCGAAGCCGCGTTCCGCGGCGCGGCCGTTCGCGAGCCGATCCGGATCGACTGGCTGAACGTCGTCGGCATCGGCTATTACCATCTCGTCGCCCTGCTGGCCTTCGTCCCGTGGTTCTTCTCGTGGACCGGCGTCACCCTCGCCATTGTCGGCTCCTACGTGTTCGGCACGCTCGGCATCAATCTCTGCTACCACCGGCTGCTGACGCATCGCGGCTTCGTCTGCCCGAAATGGCTGGAGCATGGGCTGGCGCTGCTCGCCGTGCTGTCCTTCCAGGACACGCCGGCGCGCTGGGTCGCCGTGCACCGCCGCCATCACGAGCATGCCGACGAGGATCCCGATCCGCATAGCCCGATCGTCAACTTCGTCTGGGCGCATATGGGCTGGCTGTTCGTCCGACCAAGCGAGATGGAGCGCACCCAGATCTATCCGCGCTACGCCAAGGACATCCTGCGCGATCCGCTCTACCGGCGCATGGAGAACCCGGCTGTCTATCTCGGCACCATCATCGCCTCATGGGGTGTATTCTTCGCGCTCGGCACCGCCGCCGCGCTCGTCGCCGGCAGCGCCTGGCCGCAGGCCCTGCAATTCGGCGCCAGCGTGCTGGTCTGGGGCGTCTTCGTGCGCACCGTGCTGGTCTGGCACCTGACCTGGTCGGTCAATTCGGTGACGCATATGTTCGGCTACCGCAACTACGAGACAGACGAGGAAAGCCGCAACAACATCGTCGTCGGTCTGCTGACAAATGGCGAGGGCTGGCACAACAACCACCACGCCGACCCGCGCTCGGCGCGCCACGGCCATCTATGGTACGAAGTCGACGTCACCTATCTATCGCTGCGCGCTCTGGCGGCGCTGGGCCTCGCGAGCAAGATCGCAGAACCGAACAGGCACCGCCTGGCCGCCGCCGGCAGGCTCCAGACGCGCGCCGAAAATCCCAACCCGACGCCACCCTGAGCGGCCGGTTCGTATTGCGGGTCCGGCGTCGCGCGACCGTTGGACAGCGTCAGCTCACGTCCTGCTGGGGCACGATGCCGAGGCGAAGCCGCTCGCCATGTGCGAAATCGGCGGCGCGTTCCTCGTTGGCGAAGGTCTCCTTCTTGATTGTGGCGCCTTCGGTCACGGTGACGATCCACTCTCCGTCGCGCCTGTCGACGGTGACGCTGGCATTTTCGGGCAGACGGTCCATTGCGGTCTCCTCGCTTCTGAAGCGCAAAACCCCGCCGCGGTTCGGCGGGGCGGAGAGCGCCAGTATTGCAGCAGAGCGTCGGTGCCGTCACGCCCCGATCGGCACTTTCAGCTCCTGGCCGACGAAAATCTGGTTCGGATTGCTGATCAGTTGCGGATTGGCCCGCTGGATTCGCGGAAACAGGTTGGCCTGACCGTAATTCTCGATCGCGATCTTCGACAACGTGTCGCCCGCCGCGACGCGATGCAGCCGGAAGCCGATGTAGCCGGGCACGATGCGCGGACCGTAGATGACCGGCACGATCACCTTGTTGACCTCGGAGCCGTCGGCGGCGCTTTCCTCGTAGACTTCCACGAACAGCCGGTCGAGCTGGAACGCGGCGTGGCCGATCGCCGCCTGGATCTGGAACTGGCCGTGCTCTCCGGTGCCGCCGCCGACATTGAAGAAGCCGGTCCGCTCGTCATGGCCGTCATGGACGCGCCAGTTGAGCGTCGCCTCGAAACCCTGGCCGACGCCGGCGATCAGCACTGGGTCGCCGACGAGGTCGAAAGGCTGCGGTTGCTGGATCTGATTGCGGATGATCGTGGGCATGGCACATCCTCCCTTGCCCACTGCCCGACGGGCGCGCGGGACAGCGTGACAAGCCCCGAGAGTAGAATTGCCGAGAAATGGTGGTGTGTCCAGAGTTGGCAGCGCGATCTGCACGGGGCAACGTCAATATAGGAGGAATGATTGTGGCGGCAAGCGCAAGCAACGGGTCCACAGTTATGCGATATCAGCGGGACTTTTTGGCATCTCACGCTTCCACGAGCCTAATGCTATCGGCGCGTAGGCGCGACCCCTTGATCACTCCGCAGCCTGGGCGGCGCTATCGCTGGCCAGCACCGAAACGACGCAGGCGCGCCAGTCGGCCTCGAGTGCCGGATCGGCAGGCTTGCCGTCCTCGAGCAGGCTGGCTGAGCCGAGCAGCGTGCCGAGTTCGTCGGAGTGAGTCCGGTCGAACTGCATTTCGAGAAAGCGCAGCATTGCGCGATACGCCTGCTCCTGCGTTATGCCCACAGGATCGTTCTTGCGAACCATTTTCATCTCTCCCGTCCCGATAGGCCCGTAAGTGGGTGGAACGTGCGCGGCGTGGCATTGATGCCGCCGTTTCTGATACGGCTTCCGCGCGCCTGAACCCAGACTTGGCGTCCATCGTCAAGCAGTCCCGCATACCACGAATTCCCGAACCTGTCGTGGCCGAGTGCATTCTCCGGACGGACCATGTCGAGTAGCAGACGGCGATGTTCGGGTGTGTCCTGAACATGACCGGGCGCAACCCGGAAGATGTGTAATGCGTCTGCCTCGTCTATATACGGGTCCATCACCTACAACGGAATGTTGTCGTGCTTCTTCCAGGGATTCTCCAGATCCTTGTTGCGCAGCATCTTGAGCGACCGCGCCACCCGGCGGCGCGTCGAATGCGGCATGATCACCTCGTCGACATAGCCGCGTTCGGCCGCCACGAAGGGCGACAGGAAGCGGTCCTCGTAGCCCTTGGTGTGTGCCGCGATCTTCTCGGCGTCGCCGATGTCCTTGCGGTAGATGATCTCGACCGCGCCTCTGGCGCCCATCACCGCGATCTGCGCCGTCGGCCAGGCATAGTTCATGTCGCCGCGCAGGTGCTTCGACGCCATGACGTCATAGGCGCCGCCATAGGCTTTGCGCGTGATGATGGTGATCTTGGGAACCGTCGCTTCGGCGTAGGCGAAGAGCAGCTTCGCGCCATGCTTGATGAGCCCGCCATATTCCTGCGCCGTGCCCGGCAGGAAGCCCGGCACGTCGACGAAGGTGACGAGCGGAATGTTGAAACAGTCGCAGAAGCGGATGAAGCGCGCCGCCTTGCGGCTGGCGTCCGAGTCGAGCACGCCGGCCAGCACCATCGGCTGGTTGGCGACGAAGCCGACGGTGCGTCCGTCGACGCGGCCGAAGCCGGTGACGATGTTCTTCGCGAAGGCCGCCTGGATCTCGAAGAAGTCGCCCTCGTCGCAGGTCTTCAGGATCAGCTCCTTGATGTCGTAGGGCTTGTTGGCATTGTCGGGGATCAGCCGGTCGAGCGACATGTCCGCGTCGCTGACGGATTGAAAGCACTCGATCTCCGGCACGTCGCTGGTGTTCGACTGCGGCAGGAAATCGATCAGGCGGCGCATCTGCAAGAGCGCCTCGACATCGTTGTCATAGGCGCCGTCGGCGATCGACGACTTGGTCGTGTGCACCGAGGCGCCGCCGAGCTGCTCGGACGTCACCACTTCGTTGGTCACGGTCTTCACCACTTCCGGGCCGGTGACGAACATGTAGGACGTGTCGCGCACCATGAAGATGAAGTCGGTCATCGCGGGCGAATAGACGTCGCCCCCGGCGCAGGGACCCATGATGACGGAGATCTGCGGGATGACGCCCGACGCCAGCACATTGCGCTGGAAGATCTCGGCATAGCCGCCGAGTGCCGCGACGCCCTCCTGGATGCGCGCGCCGCCGGCGTCGTAGAGGCCGATGATCGGCGCGCGATTGCGCAGCGCCATGTCCTGCACCTTCATCACCTTCTCGGCATGCGCCTCGGAGAGCGAGCCGCCGAAGACGGTGAAATCCTTGGCGAAGAGGAAGACGGTGCGCCCGTTGACGGTGCCCCAGCCGGTGACGACGCCGTCGCCGGCGACCTTGGTCTTTTCCATGCCGAAATCGGTCGAGCGGTGTTCGACGAACATGTCGAACTCCTCGAAGGAGCCTTCGTCCAGGAAGATCTCGATGCGCTCGCGCGCCGTCAGCTTGCCGCGCGCGTGCTGCGCGTCGATACGGGCGCTGCCGCCGCCCTGGCGGGCCGCCTCGCGCCGGCGTTCGAGTTCGACGAGCACATCCTTCATGGTGACAATCCCCCGCGGCAGGCAGCCTTTGGGTGCCTGATATCACGCGGCCGCGAGGACGCAAACGGTTCGTCGGCGCGAAGGAGTGTGAGGCAAACCAACCCAGCCGGCGGATTGGCACTGGTGCGCGGGGTGCGCCGGCGAGGCCGGCGGCATATGTCCTTGCATCCTTCGGCGCCACCCACCGGATCGGGGTGAGGCGCTACCAGCTTCCCGTATTCGACATCGATGCCCACGGTTCGGCCTTCGGCAGCGCCGGGCCTTTCTGCAGCAGTTCGATCGAGATGCCGTCGGGCGACTTGATGAAGGCCATGTTGCCGTCGCGGGGAGGGCGGTTGATGGTGACGCCCTTGTCCATCAGCGACTGGCAGGTCGCGTATATGTCGTCGACCTCGTAGGCGAGGTGGCCGAAATTGCGACCGCCCTTGTACTCCTCCGGGTCCCAGTTGTAGGTCAGTTCCAGCAACGGCGCCTTGACGTCGATGCCCGACCTCTCGTCCTCGGAGGCGGCCAGGAAGATCAGCGTGAAGCGTCCCTCCTTGCTCTCGTGGCGGCGGACTTCCTTCATGCCGAACTTGTTGCAGAAGAAATCGAGCGAGGCATCGAC
>JAUYMV010000048.1 GCA_030698645.1 Mesorhizobium sp. | reverse complement strand
GAAGGGCGCCACGTCGCGGATCTGGCGCCAGAGAGCGCGCGAGCTTTCCGCGCCGATCTCCTCGATCTCGACGCCCGCGCCGAACAGATCCTTCAGCATGGCGACGCGGTAGGCGACCGACGGGCCGAACCCTTCGACGCGCAGGAAGGTCGCAGGCGCCGAATTCAGCGAGCCGGCAAGCACGCGCGCGGCTATCATTTCGGGAAGATGCGCCGCGCCCGACACTTCGGCGCTCGACCCGAGCGCCGCCGCCATCGCGATCGCCGCCTGCTCGTCGGTCAGTCGACGTAGCGCGACGGTCGTTTCGGTCTCGGCGGCGGGCAGCACCTTGAAGGTGACGTCGGTCAACACCGCGAGCGTGCCCCAGGAGCCCGCCATCGCCTTCGAGAGATCATAGCCGGTGACGTTCTTGACCACGCGGCCACCCGACTTGAACGCCTCGCCGCGCCCCGAAACGGCGTGGATGCCGAGGATGTGGTCGCGCGCGGCGCCCGCCTTCAGGCGGCGCGGGCCGGAGAGGTTGGCGGCCAGCACGCCGCCGATCGTGCCACGGCCGGGCTCGCCGCCGAGCAGCGGGCCATAATCCATCGGCTCGAAGGCAAGCTCCTGCCCGCTCGCCTTTACCAGCGCCTCGATCTCGGCGATCGGTGTGCCCGCGCGCGCCGACAGCACGAGTTCCTCCGGCTCGTAGAGCGTCACGCCGGTCAGAAGCGACAGGTCGATCGCATGCGCCGTCTGCGCCGGCCGCCCGATGCCGCGCTTGGAGCCGTGGCCGAGGATTTCGACGGGCGATTCTTCCGACACGGCCCAGCGGACGGCGTCGAGGGTTTCGGCGGCGGTGGTGGGGGTGAATGTGGTCAAGCAGAAACTGTGCCCATCATGCGCTAGCCTGCATGTCCGTCACCTTTCGTTTTCGACGCACCGCGCTGTGACGGCTTCGTCGGCGCGGCAAAAAGCTCAAGCTTGCCATTGGGCAAGCGCGCAACGCTTATGCGTTCGCCGGGAGAAATGCCAAGATGATCGAGAATTTCCCTTGTCAGAGTGATCTTGCCACCACTTTCGATCGTCAGAATTGGCATCGCGGCCCTACTTCACCGGTGTGCCGCGATAGAGATCGGCGACCTTGCAGGAGAAACCGAACTCCGGCAGTTCGATGACATCGTCAGGCGAGCGGTACACGCGGCCCTTCCAGCCGTCTGATCGGGACCAGACTTCGACTACAAATTCCTTCTGCGAGAGGATCAGCACATGCAGGCAATCCGGCGCCGCGGCGTAGATCGTGCGTTTGCGACTGATGAATTCATGGGTGTTCGAGTCCGAGAGGACCTCTGCGGCGAGGTAAAAACCAGTTCCATAGACAATGTCCTCGACCTCGAAATCGACGACTGCCACGTCGGCGACTGCACGGAAATCGGGGAAAGCTTCTACGCGGATGGCAAGCTCGTGAAGTGCAGCCAGGTCGGGACGGCGTAATTCAAAAGCCCTGTCCAGCAAACGAGCTAGATTGGCTGCGATCCGCTGATGCAGGTGCGTTGCCGGCGACATCATCACGAAAGCCTCCCCATCGACGAGCTGCCAGCGCTCCTCGCGCGGACGGTCCTCGATAAAGGCGAGGAACTGTTCGGCTGTCAGTTTGCCGGGCGGCGGCGCGACATGCGTGTTCATGGAGACGGCCTCCTTCTTCTCGGCATCCTATCAAACATGCCGGTCCCGGCCAAAGCCAAAACCTCGGCCGGACTCAAAACCTCGGAATGTCCGGGAACGCCATCTGCCCGCGGTGCACATGCATGCGCCCGAGCTCGGCGCAGCGCCTCAGCTGCGGAAACACTTTTCCCGGATTGAGCAGATGGTTCGGGTCGAAGGCGCATTTGACGCGCATCTGCTGGTCGAGATCGATCTCGTTGAACATTTCGGGCATCAGATCGCGCTTCTCGACGCCGACGCCGTGTTCGCCGGTCAGCACGCCGCCGACCGCGACGCAGAGGCGCAATATGTCGGAGCCGAAATCCTCCGCCTTCTCCAGCTCGCCCGGCACGTTGGCGTCATAGAGGATCAGCGGGTGCAGATTGCCGTCGCCGGCATGGAACACATTGGCGACGCCGAGCCCGTATTTCTCCGACATCTCCCGCATGCCGGCCAGCACCTTCGGCAGCTGCTTGCGCGGGATCGTGCCGTCCATGCAGTAGTAGTCGGGCGAGATGCGGCCGACGGCCGGGAACGCCGCCTTGCGCCCGGCCCAGAAGGACAGGCGCTCGGCCTCCGAGGTCGAGATGCGGCACGTCGTCGAGCCGTTCTTGTAGGCGATCGCCTCGACCATGGCGATCAGATGGTCGATCTCCGGCCCCGGCCCGTCGAGCTCGACGATCAGCAGCGCCTCGACATCGAGCGGATAGCCGGCATGGACGAAATCCTCCGCCGCGTGGATCGCCGGCCGGTCCATCATCTCCATGCCGCCGGGGATGATGCCGGCGCCGATGATGTCGGCGACGCATTGGCCGGCCTCCTCCGAGGACGGGAAGCCCAGCAGCAGCGCGCGCGCGGCCTCCGGCCGCTTCAGGATGCGCACGGTCACCTCGGTGACGACGCCGAGCAGGCCCTCGGAGCCGGTCATGATGCCCATCAGGTCGTAGCCCTCGGAATCGAGATGCTTGCCGCCGAGCCGCAGCACCTCGCCGTCCATCAGCACCATCTCGAGCCCAAGCACATTGTTGGCGGTGAGGCCGTATTTCAGGCAGTGCACGCCGCCGGAATTCTCCGCCACGTTGCCGCCGATCGAGCAGGCGATCTGCGAGGACGGGTCGGGCGCGTAGTAGAAACCCTCCTGCTCGACGGCGACCGAGATGCCGAGATTGGTGACGCCCGGCTGCGCGGTCACCGTGCGGTTGGCATAGTCGATGTCGAGGATGCGGCTGAAGCGGCTCATGACGAGAAGCACCGCGTCTTGGAGCGGCAGCGCGCCGCCCGACAGCGACGTGCCCGAGCCGCGCGGCACGACGCGGATCTTGCGCTCGTTGCAGTATTTCAGGATGCGCGAGACCTGCGCCACGGTTTCGGGCAGCACCACGACCAGCGGCATCTGGCGATAGGCGGTCAGTCCGTCGCTCTCGAAGACGCGCATGCCGTTCGGCTGGTCGACGACGCCCTCGCCCGGCACGATGAGCGCCAAGTCGGCGACGATCTCGTCGCGGCGGGCAAGCGTTGCGGCGTCGGGCGCCGGCATGACCAGTCCGGACATCGGCCGGGTCCTTCTGCACGAAACTTCTCGATCGGCTTTACCAGCCGGCATGTCCGCGCGCAAACCGGGAGCGCTTCTCCCGCCGGTCGGCGTCAGCCGTGGTCGGCTCCCGACTCGTCCTTGTGGCGCCCGCGGATGCGGCGCACCACCCACCAGACGCCGAGGATCGCGAGCGGGACGGAAAGCGCCGCGGCGGTTTCCGCCTTGAGCGGGAACCCCGCCTTTTCCGCTCCCTTGGCGAGGTAGGACACAAGTCCGACGACGTAGTAGGACACGGCGGCGACGGACAGGCCCTCGACGGTCTGCTGCAGGCGCAGTTGCAGTTTCGCCCGCCGGTTCATCGAGACCAGCACGTCGCGGTTCTGGCGCTCGACGTCGACGTCGACCCATGTGCGCAAGAGCGTCGCCGCGCGCGCGAGCTTCTCCGACATGTTGGCCTGGCGCTCCTCGATCGAGCGGCAGGTGCGCATGGCGGGCGCGACGCGGCGCTGCAGGAAGGCGGACCAGGTGTCGTAGCCCGGCACTTGCGTCTCCTGCAGCGCGTCCAGGCGTTCCTCGACGATGCCGTGATAGGCGCGGCTGGCGCCGAAGCGGTAGAGGCTCGACGCGGCGTCGGCCTCCAGTTCGGCGGCGAGCGCGGTCAGGTCGGCGAGCAGTTCCTCGCTGCCGCGCCGTCCGGCCTTGCGCATCTCTCCGGTGAGACCCGCCAGCCTGTCCTCGATGCGCCGGATGCGCGGCGAGAGCGTCTGCGCCAGCGGCAGTCCGAGCATGGCGAGCGTCCGATAGGTCTCGATCTCGATCAGCCGTTGCGACAGCGCGCCGACCCGCGCCGCGGTCAGGCCCTTGTCGAGCACGACGATGCGCGTCAGGCCGTCGCCGTCCTGGCGAAAATCGGTGATCGCGGCGGCGCGGCCATTTTCCACCAGCGAGTAGCACAGGCTCGCCGGGTCGAACCCGTCGATCAGGCGCTCGGTCGTCTTGGTCCACTTGCGGATCTCCAGCCGCACGCCGGAGATCACCACGCCCGGCGCCGTGAATCCGTTGCCGAACGGCGTGTCCGACGCCGGTCCGCGCGGCGGGTCGGGCGGGCCCTCCCAGAGCCATGTCGAGAACTCGGTGTGGCGCTCCCAGCGCAGCGTTCCCTTGCCCCATTTCAGCGTGAAGTGTCGCGCCTGCGCGTCGGGCGGGGCGACGCCCTGGCGGCGCGCCAGCTCCGCCAGCACGCCATGATCGATCGCCGCGCTCTCGGTGACGAAGGCGAGCTGGATGATGGAGCGGGGCGTGGCGACCGGCGGATGCGGCCGGGCGTGCACTTCGCCGATCGCGCTCGGTCGATCGCGATGGGCGGGAAAGCCGAGGACCTGCCCCGCCCCGGCCGCATTCGGTCCGCCCTCCGGCTCGTTCGTCATGATCGTCTTTGCCCTGCCTGATCCGTCCTTCTGGTAAGGCGTTCCGCCGTTCTTGGCAAACGTCAGGATGGACCGGAGTGGCCGCCGATCGCCGACGTTCCCCGTCCGGCACACGATGTCGCGGTTGCGGCATCCCCGGCGCACGGATAGTGTCGGAGGAAAGCAGTTCAACAAGGCAAGCGAGGGCGGACGCTTAATGGATGCAACGATGGCGCGACCGCGCGTCGGCCTGTTCGTGACCTGTCTCGTGGATCTGTTCCGGCCGGTGGTCGGATTCGCGGCCGTCAAGCTGATCGAGGACTCCGGCTGCACCGTCGAGGTGCCGATGGCGCAGACCTGCTGCGGCCAGCCGGCCTACAATTCCGGCGACCGGCTCGACACGCGGCGCATCGCCGAAAACACCATCCGCGCCTTCGAGGACTACGACTATGTCGTCGCGCCGTCGGGCTCGTGCGCGGGCATGCTGAAAAAGCATTATCCCGGCCTGTTCAAGGGCGATCCGCGCTGGGAAACGCGCGCGGCCGCCTTCGCCGCCAAGGTGCATGAACTGGTGACGTTCCTCACCGACGTGCGCGGCGTGACGGACACCGGCGCGGACCACCACGGCTCGGTCACCTACCACGACTCCTGCTCGGGCCTGCGCGAGCTCGGCATTCGCGACCAGCCGCGCGCGCTGCTGGCCAAAGTCGACGGGCTGACGCTGAACGAGCTGCAGGACGCCGATGTCTGCTGCGGCTTCGGCGGCACGTTCTGCGTCAAATATTCCGACATCTCCAACGCCATCGTCTCGCAGAAGACCGAGAAGATCGCCGCGTCCGGCGCGGGCACGCTGCTCGCGGGCGACCTCGGCTGCCTGATGAACATGGCAGGCAAGCTGAAGCGGCAGGGCTCTGCGGTCGAGAGCCGCCACGTCGCCGAGGTGCTCGCCGGCATGACCGACGGACCGCCGATCGGGGGCGCCGGCTGATGCAGATCACTTCGCCCGAATTCAAGGCCAACTCCCGCGCCGCGCTCGCCGATGCGCAGTTGCAGAAGGCGCTGGTCAACGTGCGCACCGGCTTCATCGAGAAGCGCCAGAAGGCGGTCGACGCCCTGCCCGAGTTCGACCGCCTGCGCGACAGCGCGCGCGACATCAAGAACCACGTGCTGGAGAATCTCGACCTCTATCTGGAAGCCTACGAGAAGAAGGTGGTGCAGTCCGGCGGCCACGTCCATTGGGCGCAGACCGCGGAGGACGCGCGCGGCGCGATCCTCGACATCTGCCGCAAGGCCAATGCCCGCGTCGTCACCAAGGGCAAGTCGATGATCACCGAGGAGATCGCGCTCAACGATTTCCTCGAATCGCACGGCATCACGCCGGTCGAGACCGATCTCGGCGAATACATCATCCAGCTGCGCGGCGAGCACCCGAGCCACATCATCGCGCCGGCCGTCCATCTCAACAAGGAACAGGTCGAGGAGGATTTCCGGCGCGTGCACGACCATCTGGCGCCCGGCCGCGACCTGAGCGAGCCCGAGGCCCTGCTCGGCGAGGCGCGGCGGGTGCTGCGGTCGCGCTATTTCGAGGCCGACGTCGGCATCACCGGGGCGAACTTTCTCGTCGCCGAGACCGGCACCTCGATCATCGTGACCAATGAGGGCAATGGCGATCTGACGCAGATCCTGCCCCGCGTCCACATCGTCGTCGCCTCGATCGAGAAGATCGTGCCGACGCTGGAAGACGCCAGCCAGGTTCTCCGCGTGCTGGCGCGCTCGGCGACCGGCCAGGACATGAGCGTCTACACGACCCTGTCGACCGGGCCGCGCCGCGCGACCGACGTAGACGGTCCCGACGAGTATCACGTCATACTGCTCGACAACGGACGCTCGGCGATGCTCGGCACCGAGTTCCAGGACATGCTGCGCTGCATCCGCTGCGGCGCCTGCATGAACCACTGCCCGGTCTACCACGCGGTCGGCGGCCACGCCTATGGCTGGGTCTATCCGGGACCGATGGGGGCGGTGCTGACGCCGTCGCTGATCGGCGTCGCGAAGGGCGGGCATCTGCCGAATGCCTCGACCTTCTGCGGCCGCTGCGAAAGCGTGTGCCCGATGAAGATCCCGCTGCCCAGAATGATGCGGCACTGGCGCGAGCGCGAGTTCGAGCGCGGGCTGAACCCGGGCGTCGCGCGCTATGGCCTTTCCTTCTGGGCGTTCTTCGCCAGGCGGCCAAAACTCTACCGGCTGGCGAGCGCGATCGGCATTCCGCTCCTGTCGTTCGCGACGTTCGGACGCAAGCGCCTCGCCTGGCTGCCGTTCGCCGGCGGCTGGACCAAATTCCGCGACCTGCCGATGCCCGAGTCGCGCACCTTCATGCAGCAGTTCCGCGATCGCGACGCGACCACCAAGCAGGCAGCGCGATGAGCGGGCGGGAGGCAATCCTCGCCAAGGTGCGCGCGTCGCTCAAGGCGCAGCCGGAGGACGGCCCGCGGCTGGCGGCGGTCGAGCGGCGCATGGCAAAGCCGCCGCGCGGGGTGATCCCGGCGCGCGGACAGCTCTCGCCCGAAGGCCGCGTCGAATTGTTCGCGTCGCTTGCCGAAAAATTCGCCACGACGGTCGCGCGGGTGCGCGATCCGGCCGACGTGCCCGAGGCGGTCGCCGCCTATCTGCGCTCCAGGAACCTGCCGTCGGCCATCCGGCTCGGCGCCGACAAGCGGCTCGCCGGCATGCCGTGGCAAGGCCAGCGTGCGATGGAGGTCCGAACCGGCCCGTCCGACGGGAACGACGAGGCCGGCGTCAGCCATGCCTTCGCCGCGGTCGCCGAAACCGGAACGCTGGTGCTGGTCTCCGGCAGGGACAATCCGTCGACGGTCAACTTCCTGCCCGAGCACCATATCGTCGTGCTCAACGCCGGCGACGTCGATGGCGACCTCGAGACGGCGCTGGCCAAGGTCCGCAAGTCCTTTGGCCGGGGGAAGATGCCGCGCACCGTGAACCTGATCACCGGCCCGTCGCGCTCCGGCGACATCGAACAGAAGATCATCCTCGGCGCGCACGGGCCGCGCGCGCTGCACGTCATCCTGGTCGGAGCATGAGATGGCGCCGCCCGGCGTGCATTTTCTCGACGCCGCCGCGCCGCCGGGGATGCGCCTCTACGCGATAGGCGACGTGCACGGCCGGTTCGACCTGCTGGTCGAGATGCACGCCCGGATCGAGGCGGAACTGGCGCGCGAGCCGCCGGAGGATTTCCGCATCGTCCATGTCGGCGACTATGTCGATCGCGGACCGCAATCGCGCGAGGTCATCGACTTCCTGATCGAGCGCACGCGCGACCCGCGAATCATCGCGCTCGCCGGCAATCACGACGCCGGCCTCGTCGACTTTCTGGCGACGCCCGACAGGCACGGGATTTTCGCCACGCATGGCGGCCGGGAAACCGCGCAGTCCTATGGGGTGAGCGCCGATCTGAAATCCGAAGCCGGCGCGCGCGCGGCGTCGAACGCCCTGCTCGCCGTCATGCCGCGCGGCCACATCGCCTTCCTGCACGCGCTGCCGCGCTCGGTTTCGTTCGGCGATTTCTTCTTCTGCCATGCCGGCGTCAGGCCGGGCGTCGCGCTCGACAGGCAGTCGCCGGAGGATCTCATCTGGATCCGCAGGGCGTTCCTCGACCACCCGGGCCTGTTCGAGAAGGTCGTGGTGCATGGCCACACGCCATCGGCCGAGCCGGAAATCCTCGCCAACCGGGTCAATGTCGATACGGCCGCGTTCGCATCCGGCGTGCTGACCGCGCTTTCGGTCGACGGACGGACGAAACGGATATTGCAGGTGGTTTCGTGATTGCTCAGCGCAGCGTGGCGCTGACGCCGTAGCCGTCGATGACGCGATGGCCGGCCGCCGCATCGGCGGAGTAGATCCCCGCGCCCCAAAGCGCAATTCCAGAGAGCATCAGGACGGAGAGAAGAGTGGCTTTCACGGGGGTCATCTCGGTTGCTGGTCCTGCATAATGTTCGATCATCGTTACCGTTCCGTTGCGCCGAGAACGGTGAACCGTTTCACAGAGCGGAAACATTCGTTGCGAGCCGGAGAAAAGCGCGCCGGCGGGCGGTCGAGCGTCTAGGCGGAGCGCGGGCGGGACGCCAGCGGCGTTTGCCCGGGCCGGCCGATTGCCCGCCGGAGTTGCAAATCGGCAACGCGCCGGCCGAGAAGGCAACCGCTATTTGCCGATCGTCGCGACGAAGGCGCGTGCGATGGCGAGCCCCGCCGCATCGGCCTCGGGTCCGTGCCGTTCCGCCTCGGACGGGTGGAGATCGCTCCACGACGGCTGGCGCTCGGCCAGATAGTCCGAAAACGCCTCGTTCCATTCGCGGACCAGTTCGCGGTCGGCCTCGAAATGGAACTGGATGCCGTAGCCGGCGCGGCCGACGCGAAACGCCTGGTTGTGCGCCGAATCATTGCCGGCGAGCCGCTGCCCGCCGCGCGGCAGCGTGAAGGTGTCGTCGTGCCACTGGAAGATCGGAAAGCGCTCCGGCAGGCTGCCCAGCACCGGGTCGGCCTTGCCCTCGGGCGTCAGAGCGACCTGCTGCCAGCCGAATTCCGGCGCGGCGCCGATCAGATTGTCGGCGCCATAGGCGCGCGCCAGGATCTGGCTGCCGAGGCAGATGCCGAGCGTCGAGCGGCCGCTGTCGGCAAAGGCGCGCATCAGGGCGGCGAGTTTCGGCAGATAGGGCCATTCCTCGTCGGCGAGCGCGTTCTGGCCGCCGCCCAGCACCACGATCGCGTCGTGCCCCTCCGGCCCGTCGGGCAGCGCCTCGCCCCTGTGCGCGCGCACCGTCTCCAGTTCCGCGTCCACCTCGGCGAAGGCGGCCCGCAGATTTCCGAGGCCGGTATTGTCGAAATTCTGGACGACGAGAACCTTCATCGGAATCCTTCATTCATTCGTGATAGCTGGTGTGGCCCGAGCGATATCATGGCGCATCGGATGCGAAAAGGAGGCCTCATGCCGCTGCAGAACCGGGTCGATCCGTTCGGCGAGATCAAGGCCGTTCCCCAACGCGGCATGCTGATGGGCAATCGCGGCGGCGCCATCCACGATCCGGAAACCAAGACGCTTCTCAAGCGGAAATGGGCGAGCAAGGCGTGGATCATCTGCGTCTGCGAGTTCAAGGGAAAAAAGCGCGAACTCATGGGCCGCAATCCGCAGACCGGAAGTGCCGGCTGGACGGAGCTCTTCTTCCTCGACGAAGTGACGGCGCTCGCCGCCGGACACCGGCCCTGCTTCTACTGCCGCCGCGAACGCGCGACCGATTTCCTCGGCCGTCACCGCGCGGCGACCGGCACGCAACACTCCGCCCCGGAGCTCGACGACATACTGCACAGCCAGCGCCTCGCCACCGGTGCGAAACCGGTCGAGGTCGACCGGCTCGGCCTGTCGATGCTGCCTGACGGCGCAATGTTTTCAGAAGGCGGAGCGGACTTCGCGATCCGCAACGGCCGCGCGCTGCGCTGGTCGTTTTCCGGCTACGGCGCGCCGATGGCGTTCGACGAATTCGATGCCGACGAGATGTGCATCGTGACGCCCGCGGCCAGCATCGCCGTACTGGCGGCCGGCTACGCGCCGGTGTGGCATCCAAGCGCCGGGCCTTGACGGGGCGGACCGCCTGCCGCATCTGCCTGCCATGCGCGCCAATTACCGTATGCAACGCCTCTTCATCCCGCAGCCGCTCTCGCCCGGCGGCGACGTCGAGCCCGACCCGCAGCAGGCGCACTATCTCCTGAACGTGCTGCGCCTGCAGCCGGGCGCGCAGATCCTGGTCTTCAATGGCGTCGACGGCGAATGGCTGGCCGAGATCACGGAGGCGGGCAAAAAGCGCGTGCGCCTGGCGCTCACCATGCAGGTGCGGCCGCAGCCGGCGGCTTCCGATCTCGTCTACTGCTTCGCCCCGCTGAAGCAGGGCCGGCTCGACTACATGGTGCAGAAGGCGGTCGAGATGGGCGCAGGCGTCGTGCAGCCCGTGCTGACGCAGCACACGCAGATGTCGACCGTCGGCATCGACCGCATCCGCGCCAATGTGGTGGAGGCTGCCGAGCAGTGCGGCATCCTGGCGATCCCCGAGGTGCGCGACATCGTCAAGCTGGAGCGGCTGATCTGGGAATGGGAGGCCGGCCGCCGGCTGATCTTCTGCGACGAGGGCGCCGACACCAACAATCCGGCGCCGGCGCTGCAAGCCATCGTCGAGACGAAGCTCGGCCTGCTGATCGGCCCCGAGGGCGGCTTTTCTGAAGCCGAGCGCCAGCAGCTGCGCGCGCTGCCCTACGTCACCGCGATCCCGCTCGGCCCCCGCATCCTGCGCGCCGACACCGCGGCGGTGGCGGCGATGGCGGTGATACAGGCGACGATCGGGGACTGGCGGTAGCCCGGCGCTCGACCCCGGGGACAGTTTACGTTTTCCCGCAGAATGGCGGTGCGGTTTCAAGACTGGCGCGGGCGGGTAGGAAGTAAACAGTCCTCAACCGCTCCCCGGCCGGCGCCGCGCGATCAAGTTTCCTTGACGGCTGGCACAGGATTTTTCGCTTGCCCGCGCCGCCCGTTTCCGGCCAATGGTCGCGCACAAAAGACCGGCTCCCGGGAGGGGCGACACCATGGCGCGCGACACGAGTGATTTCCGCCCGATCGAGGGCATCGACGAGCTCGTCGAGCATCTGGCGGAAGGCAACAAGCCGCGCGACAAATGGCGCATCGGCACCGAGCACGAAAAGTTCCCGTTCTATGTCGACGGCAACGCGCCGGTGCCCTACCAGGGTCCGCGCGGCATCAAGGCGCTGCTCGACGGCATGAAGGACATGCTCGGCTGGGAGCCGATCATCGACGCCGGCAACATCATCGGCCTGGTCGAGCCGACCGGCCAGGGCGCCATCTCGCTGGAGCCGGGCGGCCAGTTCGAACTGTCGGGCGCACCCGTCGAGACGATCCACCAGACCTGCCGCGAGGGCAACGCGCATCTGGCGCAACTGCGCGAGATCGCCGAGCCGCTCGGCATCCGCTTCCTCGGCCTTGGCGGCAGCCCGAAATGGACGCTCGCCGAAACGCCGAAGATGCCGAAATCGCGCTACGACATCATGACCCGCTACATGCCCAAGGTCGGAGCCAAGGGTCTCGACATGATGTACCGGACCTGCACGATCCAGGTGAATCTCGACTTCGAGAGCGAGGCCGACATGCGCCGCAAGATGCAGGTCTCGCTCAAGCTGCAGCCGCTGTCGACGGCGCTGTTCGCCAATTCGCCGTTCACCGAGGGCCGGCCGAATGGCCTGCAGAGCTGGCGCGGCGACATCTGGCGCGACACCGACAACCAGCGCTCCGGCCTGCTCGACTTCTGCTTCTCGGCGGATTTCGGCTTCGCCGACTATGTCGACTGGGCGCTCGACGTGCCGATGTATTTCGTCATCCGCGACGGCCGCTACCACGACATGACGCACATGACGTTCCGCCAGTTCATGGCGGGCGCCGCGCGCGACGAGGTTCCGGATGGGCTGCCCACCATGGGCGACTGGGCCAACCATCTCTCGACGCTGTTCCCGGACGTCCGGCTGAAGCGCTTCCTCGAGATGCGCGGCGCCGATGGCGGGCCGTGGCGGCGTATCTGCGCGCTGCCCGCCTTCTGGGTCGGCCTGCTCTACGATTCCGAGGCGCTCGACCAGGCCGAGGAGATGACACGCGACTGGACCTACGAGGAGGTGCTGGCGATGCGCAACGAGGTGCCGGAAAAGGCGCTGTCGACGATGTTCCGCAACCGCACTTTGCTCGAAGTCGCGCGCGAGACGCTCGCCATCTCCCGCCTCGGCCTGAAGAACCGCGCCCGCACCAACCGCGATGGCTATGACGAGACGAGCTTCCTCTCGACGCTGGAGGAAGTCGTGGCGCGCGGCACGACCAGCTCCGAGGAGATGGTGAAGGCGTATCACACGCGCTGGGGCGGCTCGATCGAGCCGGTGTTCCTGGAATATGCGTATTGAGGAGGCGTCCCTTCTCCCCGTGACGGGCCTCCGAAGCTTGCCGATCCGCCTTGAGGGGAAGATCGGCGACAGGACGGAGCAGCGCGCTGTCGATCCGACGTCGCGCCATCCGGATTTATCGACCGGCTCCGATGTGCTATCCGGAACATATGGCCGGAGCACTTTCATGACCAAGCTCGAAAAGATCGAACAGGACATCGCGTCGCTTGCACCGGACGAGTTGGCTCGCTTCCGCGCATGGTTCGCGGAGTATGACGCTGCGATCTGGGATGCCGATTTCGAGGCGGATTCGCGCGCAGGGCGGCTCGATGCCCTGGGCGACGCCGCGCTTGCCGCGCATCGCGCAGGCCGGACCCGGCCTCTGTGAATCACTTCGCCCTGCCGGAATTCTGGCAGTCCTATCGTCGCTTGCCTCAGGATGTACGCGCTCTCGCGGATCGCAATTTCGACCTGCTTCGCGCCGACAGCTTTCATCCTTCCCTGCATTTCAGATCTGCCGGGCGCTACTGGTCTGTCCGTATCGGTCTGCACTATCGCGCGCTCGCCGTTCGTGACGGTGACGATGTCATCTGGTTCTGGATCGGCAGCCACGCCGAATATGACCGCAAGCTGCGCTGACCGTCCATGCAATGGCCTCGACCCCGTGGACAGAAATCCACCGCGAAAAAATTTCTCTACCCCTAACCCCTTGTCCCCACTCACCATTCGCCACTCCCCACTCTCCGGTTTATCCACCTTCCCTCCTTTCCGACCTATACTCCCGCCCAGCCTTTCCCGGCGGGGACGCTTCCGGAGTCGTCCGAAATCGGGGAGAGGCTGGCGCCTCCGGCGGCGGGGAGACGAACCCCGTGGCCCGGGACGTGACGTCCGAAGGTTCCCCCGCGGGCACTACGACCCGTGCGCGCTGGACGAGCGCTGGTTGCCCCGGCAGATCGGGGTGTGAAGCGGAACGGACGTGCACGACAAGACGCCGACGGGCGGCCGCGAGGTCGCAGTGAAATTGCGTTTGATGAGCGAGCTCGCGCCGCCCGTCATCCCTCGAAACGACATCTCCCGGCCCGGCAGGGCGCGGCAGGTGCGGAGCATGCGCGGATGCGGACGAAAGCAAGACCGGCCATAGCCTTGCCAGGCAATCCGCTTCACGGAGCCGCCGCTCCCCCTACGCGGCCCGGGCGCGGCGCCTTGCGCCCCTTCATTGTTGCCGCGAAAGCCTTTAGCCTGCCACCGACAATGACAACGAGGAGAGCGTCATGCTTCCACTCTACGACATGATGGCCAACGCCCAGAACGGGCAGGCCATCGAACTGATGGCCCGGCAGTACAATTTGTCGCAGCAGCAGGCGCAGCTGGCCATGGAGGCGCTGATGCCGGCGTTCAGCCAGGGGCTGAAGCGCAACACGGCCGACCCCTACGGCCTCGGCTCGTTCCTGCAGGCGATGGCGAGCGGCCAGCACGCGCAATATTACGAGGACGCGAGCCGCGCCTTCTCGCCGGCGGGCGTCGCGGAAGGCAACGGAATCCTCGGCCATCTGTTCGGCTCCAAGGAGCTGTCCCGCGCGGTCGCCGCCCAGGCGGCGCAGGCGACCGGGATCCAGCAGGAGATCCTCAAGCAGATGCTGCCGGCGATGGCGGCGATGATGATGGGCGGGCTGTTCAAGCAGTCGACCGGGCAGACGGCCGGCCAGGCGGCGCAGGCCGATGCCGGCGGCTTCGGCGCGGGCGGCAATATTCTCGGCCAGATCATCGAGCAGATGATGAAGCAGGGCGGCGGCATGATGGGCCAGCCGCAGCCGGCGCCGCAGCCGCAGCCAAACCCGATGGACCCGTTCAACAATCCGTTCGGAAAAATCCTGCAGGACATGTTCGGCGGCGGCCAGCAGCCGGCCCAGCGCCCGCAACAGGCGCCCGGCGGCTTCGGTGACAATCCGCTCGGCAAGATCTTCGAGGAGATGATGCGTGGCGGCCAGGCAAAACCGGAGCCGGCCCCGGAACCCCGCGCCAAGCCGCGCACGACGCCCAGCGGGCGGCCGAAGAACCCCTACGACGACCTGTTCGGCGAGATGTTCGACGCTGGCGCCAAGCAGCGCGACGACTACACGAAGAGCATGGAGTCGATCTTCGACCAGTACAAGAAGGGCATGGACCGGCAGCGGTAGGCGCTCCACGCACCGGCGCCACCGGTCGTCAAAGAAAAAGCCCGGCCCCTCGCGGGACCGGGCAGTATGGCAGGCGGCCAGCGGGGAGGCCGGCGGTGTGAGCGGGCGCCTGCGAGGCGATCAGCAGACCGAGCGGGCCGCGCGTTCCGCGGCGGCGCGCTCGGCGGTGGCGCGCAGTTCGCGCGTGGAACGCGCCTCGGCCATGGCGCCGAGTTCGACCGTCGGATCGACGCCGAGCGGCAGGCGCCAGGCGACGTGAAGGTCGGCGCGGGTCAGGCCGATGTCGGAGAGTTCCCACTCGGACAGCAGGCCGAGCTGATAGACGGCGCGGCGATTTTTCCAGGCCTTGTAGGCGGCGACCAAATTGCGGGCGATGCGCACGGCGAATGCCGGGCGTGCGGCGCCGGTCATCGGGAAGGCGGTGCGATCGAGCGTGGTCATGGTCGTTCTCCTTCAGGGCCGCGCACAGCAGGCAAAGACGGGCCAGCGCCGCATCCGACGCGGTCGCTCCCGGCGCGGTTGTCGCGCGCTTGCTGTGAACGTGGGGTTTTTGCCATCCGAGCATTGATTAGTCTAACGAATGTTTCTAATCCTAAACATCAACGCATCTGATGGAACAGAGCCATGGCAGCCGCGCCCCTCGACCTCGAACAGCTTCAGACCTTCATCGCGATTTCCGACACCGGCAGCTTCACCAAGGCGGCCGAGGAAATCTTCCGTACGCAATCCGCCGTCTCGATGCAGATGCGGCGCCTCGAGGAGCGGATCGGCAAGCCGCTGTTCGAGAAGGACGGCCGCACCAACCGGCTGACCGAGGAGGGCGAGCGCCTGCTGTCCTATGCAAGGCGGCTGCTGCGGCTGAACCGCGAGACGCTCGCCGCCTTCGACGACGGACGGCTGGAGGGCCATATCCGCATAGGCACGCCGGACGACTATGCCGACCGCTTCCTGCCCGAGATCATGGGGCGCTTCGCGCGTTCCAATCCGCGCGTCGAGATGTCGGTGATCTGCGAGCCGACGATCAACCTCGTCGAGCATATCCGCCGCGGCCATATCGACATCGCGCTGATCACGCATGACGACGAGCGCAGCGTGTCGGAAATCGTGCGCCGCGAGCCGCTGTTGTGGGTGACCTCGGCCAACCATTCGGTGCACCAGGAAGACGTCATCCCGCTCGCCGTCGGACGGCCGACCTGCCTGTGGCGGCGCACTGCGACCGAGGGGCTCGACGCGATGGGCCGCGACTACCGCATCCTGTTCACGAGCTGGTCGGCGACCGTCATCATCGCCGCCGTGATGTCGGGCCTCGCCATCTCGATCCTGCCGGAATGCGCGCTGCGCCCCGGCATGCGGGTGCTGGGCGAAGCCGACGGCTTCGCGCCGCTGCCCGACTGCCGCATCGGCATCCTGCGCGGCCATTCGGGACCGCGCGAGATCGTCGACGCGCTCGCCCGCCATATCGCCGAAAGCCTCGACAACATCACGGTGCCCGCCAATGACGACGACGGCAGCTTCGAATTCGCCGGCGCCGCCGCGGCCCGCGGCAAGCGGCTGCGCGCCGGTCAGCTGTTGCCGGGCTGGTGAGGGAGATCAGCTGCCTTCGTCCGGATGGTAGTGCGCGACGATATCCCGGTGACCTTCGAATATGTTGATGATTTCGAGCAAGTCATTGCGGTAGCGAAAGACGATGACATGCGATCCGCACACGACGCTGCGCACATCCTCGCGCAGCTCTGGGCGCGGACGCCCAAGGGTGCCCGGCAAAGTCGCCAAGCTCCGGCATTTCTCCCGGATGCGTCCGACCACACCGAGCGCAATCTCGGCACTCCGTGTTTCGCGTGAGATGTAGTCGAGGATCGATTGAAGGTCTCGTCTCGCCGACGAAAGATAGACGAGACGACGCACGTCAGAATCCCTTTCGAACAAGCCCCTCGGCCTGTGCCGCGAGCGCGAGATCGAGATCCTCGTCCGAATGCTCGCCGCCCTCGGCAATCGAGGTCTCGATCATGTGGCGAAGCGACTGGAGTTTAGCCTCGCGTTCCTCGACGAGGCGCAAACCCTCGCGCACGACCTCGCTCGCGGAACCGTAGCGTCCCGCCTTGACCACGCCCGCGACGAAGGATTCCCAACGCTCGCCAATCGAAACGTTCATCCTGCCTGTTTCCCGTTTGCGCGAGCGGTTTTATCCCAATGGCACAAACGGGGCAATCTTCGTTATGGTCAGGCGAACATGGCCTCCAGCTTGTCGATCGCGCCGGTCCAGCCGCCGCGGTGGCGGTCGCGCGCGGCCTCGTCGTAGAACTGCTCGTGCAGCAGGGTGAAGTCGGTGCCGCCCTTGCCATCGTCGACGAAGGTCAGCGTTACGAAGGAGGTCCGGTCCGGCAAAGTGCGCCACATCCAGGTGAAGGCGAGGAGCGAATGCGGATCGGCGTCGCGGTAGGTGCCGCTGACGTCGTGGCTCTCGCCGTCGGGCGTCGAGAACACGACGTGGTAGCGGCCGCCCGGCCGCGGATCGGCCTCCGCGCTCTGCGTCTCGGCACCCGTCGGGCCCCACCAGCGGACCATCATGACGGGATCCGTCCAGGCGCGGTAGACCAGCACCGGCGGCGCATTGATGCGGCGGCGCAAGGTGAGGCTCGGTTTTTCGCTCATGGGACCTCCGGCGTTGCGTTTTCATATCGTCGCCAGCGCCAGCGTCAAGCGCCAGACGCGCGCCCGCGCTTGACGGGAGCAAGCCCCGCCCGGAAGGTTCGCCGATGAGCGACCAGGCTGATTCTCCCACCAATGCGCACGAATATTCGGTCAGCGAGATCTCGAACGCGCTGAAGCGCACGGTCGAGGACAATTTCGGCAATGTCCGCGTGCGCGGCGAAATCTCGGGTTATCGCGGCCCGCACAGCTCCGGCCACGCCTATTTCTCGCTGAAGGACGACCGCGCGCGCATCGAGGCGGTGATCTGGAAGGGCACCTTCGGCAAGCTGAAGTTCCGCCCCGAGGAAGGCATGGAGGTGATCGCCACCGGCAAGCTCACCACCTATCCCGGCTCGTCGAAATACCAGATCGTCATCGAAAGCATGGAGCCGGCGGGCGCCGGCGCGCTGATGGCGCTGCTCGAGGAGCGCAAGCGCAGGCTTGCCGCCGAGGGCCTGTTCGACGCCGGACGCAAGCAGCTGCTGCCGTTCATGCCGGCCGTCATCGGCGTCGTGACCTCGCCGACGGGCGCCGTCATCCGCGACATCATCCACCGCATCGCCGACCGCTTTCCGCTGCACATCGTCGTCTGGCCGGTGCGCGTGCAGGGCGAAACGGCGGGCGCGGAAGTGGCCGCCGCGGTCGCCGGCTTCAACGCGTTCGAGCCGGGCGGGCCGATTGCGCGGCCCGACGTCATCATCGTCGCGCGCGGCGGCGGCAGCCTGGAGGATCTCTGGGGGTTCAACGACGAGATCGTGGTGCGGGCCGTCGCGGCGTCCGACATCCCGGTCATCTCGGCCGTCGGCCACGAGACCGACTGGACGCTGATCGACTACGCGGCCGACGTGCGGGCGCCGACCCCGACGGGGGCGGCCGAGATGGCGGTGCCGGTGCGCGCGGAGCTTTCGGCTGCGCTCGCCAGCCTCGGCGCTCGGCTGGCGGGCTGCATGTCGCGCGGCATGGACCGCAAGCGGCAGACGCTGCGGGCCGCGGCGCGCGCGCTGCCCTCGCCCGACCAGCTCTTCGCGCTGCCACGGCGGCGCTTCGACGAAGCGGCGGGGCGGCTCGGC
>JAUYMV010000046.1 GCA_030698645.1 Mesorhizobium sp. | reverse complement strand
CGGGCGTCGCCGCGCAGCCGTCGCGCCCCGGCGACGCGCCCGTCGCTGCCGATGCGGCGCCCCTGCCGGGCGCAGGGCCTGTGCCGGGAACAGGACTCCTGCCGGGCGAAACCGCGCTCGTCGCGCTCGCGCCGCCGAAGGCGGTGTTCCGCGCGCCCGGCCAGGACAGCGATCTCGACCGGCTGATCGCGCGCTATGCCGCCGAATACGGCGTGCCGGAGGCGCTGGTGCGCCGGGTGATCCAGCGCGAGAGCCGCTACAACCCGGCCGCCTACAACAAGGGCCACTGGGGCCTGATGCAGATCAAGCACGCCACCGCGCGCGGCATGGGCTATCGCGGGGAGGCGAGCGGCCTGCTCGACGCCGAGACCAACCTGAAATATTCCGTCAAATATCTGCGCGGCGCCTGGCTCGTCGCCGGCGGCAACCACGACCGCGCCGACCGGTTCTATCAGACCGGCTACTACTACGACGCCAAGCGCATGGGCCTGCTCGACGAAACCGGCCTCGGCCGCGACCGGGTGCGCAAGCGCCGGCCGGGCTGAGGGCGGGGCCGGGGCAGGGCTTCTTGGACCCCGGCGCGAGGGGGAGTCGGCCGGCCCCTCCATCGCACCTGCGACAGACGCGGAGAAGCCAGGGCCGCCCCACGCGCTTCGTCATCCTCGGGCGGAGCGGGAGCGAATCGCCTGCGCAGACCCGGGAGCCATGCCGTGACCGTCGTGCGTCCTTCGAGGCTCGCCGGGCACAGTGAAAAGCCCCATCGCCAAGGTCGTGCGGGCTCGCACCTCAGGATGAGGGCGGGCGGCGCCTGGCGCAGGGCGGCTGGAGGTGGCTGTGACACGTCCGAAGCCAGGCTGATGGCAGCTTCGCTGCAAGCGATGGGGGGCGGCGCCTACGGCCCTCATCCTGAGGTGCGAGCCTGCGGGAGGCCGCGGGATCGTGCGCACGGGACCGCGGGCGAGCCTCGAAGGACGCACGACGAGGCACCCACGCGCGTCGTCATCCTCGGGCGGAGCAGGCGCGGAGCGCCTGCGCAGTCCCGGGGGTCTATGCCGGGAGGGTGGAGTGGGGTGGCGGTGGGGGATGGTTTCTCGACCGCTGGAAGTGGCCGCGAGGTCACGGCATGGATCCTAGGGTCTCCGCGACGGGCGTTCGTCGCTCGGAAAGCCAACGTTGGCTTTCCGTCTGCTGCGCAGACCGCTCCTCACCCTGCTTCGCCCTAGGATGACGAGGGAGCGGTGGCAGTCGCGTCCAATCGCCGAAAGTGCACCGCAAGTTACCGCCCAAGTGCACGCACTTGCGTTTTAGTCGAATCACTTCCACTCTCGCAGTCGGGAGGGGAGTGCATGAACAAACTGCCAAAGAAGTTCGTCGAACGTGTCTCGGCGAACGTAAAGAAGTATCAGCGTATCGCAGAGGCCCAACAGAAGGCCGATTCCGCGGAGGCCGATACGGTCACGCTGGTCAAGGACATACTCGCCGACGTCTTCGGCTACGATAAATACGAAGAACTGACGTCAGAGCATCAGATCAAATCGACGTACTGCGACCTTGCGATCAAGATCGGCGGCAAGCTGAGGCTCTTGGTGGAGGTCAAGTCGGCGGGTAGCAGTCTGGCCGACAATCATCTGCGGCAAGTCATCGACTATGGCGCGCACCAGGGCATCCACTGGGTCATCCTGACCAACGCGGTGGAATGGCGCTTGATCCGCATCTACGTCGCAAACCAGATCAGCCACGAAGAGGTCTGCCGGTTCTCGCTTGGTAGCGTGAACGCCAAGAACGAAGATCACCTGCAGCAATTGTTCCTCTTTGCGAAGGAGGGACTAACGACCGATGCGATGGACGCGTTCCACCAGCAGGCGCAATTGTTCAACAGATTCACCGTCGCTGCCATCGTTTGTTCGGAGCCAGTGGTGAGCGTCGTGCGCCGGGAACTGCGGCGGCTGTTCCCTGATCTCAAGGTCGCGCCGGAGAACCTGAAGGCGCTGATTGAGCAGGAGGTGATCAAGCGGGATACGGTGGAGGGGGAGAAGGCCAAGGAGGCGGCGACGCGGATCAGAAAGGCGGGGGCGAAGCTGGAGAGGGCGAAGAAAAAGGAAGTGGGTCTTTGAATGAAGCATGACTCATGTCTGAATTGATTTACATGTTTAGAATCTGAATGACACAAACCTTAATTGTTGATGTGATAATTTTTATCTATAGTTCCAACTGGGGTATGAAATGTCGACGAATCTAGCTCGATATCAAGAAGATTTAGAACGCCTCATTTCCGATGGAGAATTGCTGCTTATTTCAATGCAGCTCGAACAGGATCCGAATGGAATAAAAAAGCAAATTCATGAAATGTTCCAAGATAAAGCTGGAGATCTATTAAAGAAACTTCCAAATTTTTCTTCTAAATATCAATCTTGGTATTCCGAGGCGAAAGCTCTCGTACGTCAAATTATTCCAGATCGCTTATCTGATTTTGTTAAACACTATGAAAGACAACAGAATCGGAAGCTTCTACAGTGGGATAACTACACGATTGAGGATTACCTTCAAGGACTAAGGAGGAGTGACTCTGTTCCTATGAGGGCTGGCCTCTCGCGAATGGAGCAACAGCTGAACATTGTTAAGTCGGCGCAGCAACGCTTCATGAGTTCGTTGTTCGATATTCGTCAGCTAGTAGCTGCAGACCTTTTTGATAGCGAGATAGCGACCGCGAGGATTCTCGCCAAGAATCGGTTCTTGCGGGCCGCGGGCGCGGTCGCCGGGGTTATTCTTGAGAAGCATCTTGCACAGGTTTGCAAAAATCACGGTTTGGCAATAAGCAAAAAGAATGCTTCAATTGGCGACTTAAACGATCTGTTGAAGAATGCAGACGTTATAGATATGCCAAGATGGCGGGCGAATCAGCATCTCGCCGACATCCGTAATATAAGTGATCATAGTAAATCGAAAGAACCGACTGATGAACAAATCTCCGACCTAATCGAAGGCGTTGATAAAGTTCTGAAGACAATCTTCTAGATCGTTCTGTCTATTATTGCCTTTCTAAGGCGCCTCATTTTCGAGAGCATTAACCCACTGGCTGGACCATCGTGTCACCGGCACGATGAATTCGGCTGCGGCGAACCGGGCTCACCCCCGTTCACGGGGAGAAGGTGCCCCGAAGGGGCGGATGAGGGGCCGGTGGGAGCTTTCGAAGGTTGCGCTGCCCCTCACTGGCCTGCCGGACGAACTGGAGACGCCTGCGGGACAGCGCCCCCCTCTGGCCTGCCGGCCATCTCCCCCACTTGGGGGGAGATCAATCGCTCCACCGGCTCAGCTACACATACTCCTGCAACGGCCTGACCTCCAGGCTCCCCGCCTTCAGCGCCGCGATCGCCTCCGCCGCTGCGGCGGCCCCCGACAGCGTCGTGTAATACGGCACCTTCTGCATCAGCGTCGCGCGCCGGAGCGACTTGGAGTCGGAGAGGGCCTTCTGGCCGTCGGTGGTGTTGAAGACGAGCTGGACCTGGCGGTTGCGGATGGCGTCTTCGATGTGGGGGCGGCCTTCCAAAACCTTGTTGATCTTCTGGGCGGCGACGCCGTGTTCGGCCAGGAAGCGCTGGGTGCCGCCGGTGGCGAGGATGCGGAAGCCGAGGGCGGAGAGGCGCTTTACGGCGGGCAGGACCTCGGCCTTGTCCTCGTCGCGGACGGAGACGAAGAGCGTGCCGTTCCGCGGCAGGTCGACGCCGGCGCCGAGCTGGGCCTTGGCGAAGGCCAGCGCGAAGTCGCGGTCGAGGCCCATGACCTCGCCGGTCGATTTCATCTCGGGGCCGAGCAGGATGTCGACGCCGGGGAAGCGGGCGAAGGGGAAGACGGCCTCTTTCACCGCGATGTGGCTGAGCTTCGAATGGTCGACCTTCGAGCCGTAATGGGCGAAGGCGGCGTCCAGCGTCTCGCCGGCCATGATGCGGGCGGCGATCTTGGCGATCGGGCGGCCGATGGTCTTTGCCACGAAGGGCACGGTGCGGCTGGCGCGCGGGTTGACCTCGAGCACGTAGATCGCGCCGTCCTTGATGGCGAACTGGACGTTCATCAGCCCGCCGACATTCAGGGCGAGCGCAAGCGCGGCGGTCTGGCGCTCGATCTCGGCGACGGTGGCGGGATCGAGCGAATAGGCGGGCAGCGAGCAGGCGCTATCGCCCGAATGGATGCCGGCCTCCTCGATGTGCTGCATGACGCCCGCGACATAGGTGGCCTTGCCCCCCATGGCCGCGTCGCACAGGCAATCGACGTCGATCTCGATGGCGCCCGACAGATAGGTGTCGAACAAGAGCGGGTTCTTGCCAAGCAGCGTGTTGATCTGGCCGGTCTTGTCGTTCGGGTATTTCTGCTTGATGTCCTCGGGAACGAGGCCCGGCACGGTGTCGAGCAGGTAGGACTGCAGCATGGCCTCGTCATGGATGATCTGCATGGCGCGGCCGCCGAGCACGTAGGACGGGCGCACGACCAGCGGGAAGCCGAGATCGGAGGCGACCGTGCGGGCCTGCTCGACCGACCAGGCGATGCCGTTCTTCGGCTGCAGCAGGCCGAGCTTGTGCAGGAGCTTCTGGAAGCGGTCGCGGTCTTCCGCCAGGTCGATCATGTCGGGCGAGGTGCCGAGGATCGGGATGCCGGCCTTCTCCAGCGCGTCGGCGAGCTTCAGGGGCGTCTGGCCGCCGAACTGGACAATGACGCCGAGAAGCGTTCCCTTCGCCTGCTCGGCGTGCAGGATCTCCAGCACGTCCTCCGGCGTCAGCGGCTCGAAATAGAGCCGGTCGGAGGTGTCGTAGTCGGTCGAGACGGTTTCCGGGTTGCAGTTGATCATGATCGATTCATAGCCCGCCTCGCGCAGCGCGTAGGCGGCGTGGACGCAGCAATAGTCGAACTCGATGCCCTGGCCGATGCGGTTCGGACCGCCGCCGAGGATGACGACCTTCTTCGCGTCGGAGACCTCGGCCTCGGAGCGCGTGGCGCCGTCGAAGGGGACCTCGTAGGTCGAATACATGTAGGCGGTCGGCGAGGCGAACTCGGCCGCGCAGGTGTCGATGCGCTTGTATACCGGATGGACATCGAGCTTTGCGCGCAGCGCCTGGACGGCCTGCGGCTCGGTCCTGGTCAGCGAGGCGAGGCGGGCGTCGGAGAAGCCCATGCCCTTCAGCATGCGCAGATTCGCGGCGTCCTTCGGCAGGCCGTGCTCGCGGATGCGCGCCTCCATCCTGACGATGCCCTCGATCTGCTTGAGGAACCACGGGTCGATGCGGCACATCTGGTGCACGTCCTCCACCGAGGTGCCCATGCGCAGCGCCTGGGCGACCATGCGCAGGCGGTCGGGCGTCGGCGTGCCGAGTGCTGCGCGGATGGAATTGCGGTCGTCGCCGGGGCTGCCGTGATAGCCGAGGCCGGGGATCTCGATCTCGTCCAGGCCTGTGAGCCCCGTCTCCAGACCACGCAGCGCCTTCTGCAGACTCTCCTGGAAGGTGCGGCCGATCGCCATGACCTCGCCGACCGACTTCATCGCGGTGGTCAGCACATTGTCGGCGCCGGGGAACTTTTCGAAGGCGAAGCGCGGGATCTTGGTGACCACATAGTCGATCGACGGCTCGAAGGAGGCCGGCGTCAGGCCGCCGGTGATGTCGTTGTCGAGCTCGTCCAGCGTGTAGCCGACGGCGAGCTTGGCCGCGATCTTGGCGATCGGGAAGCCGGTCGCCTTGGAGGCGAGCGCGGAGGAGCGCGAGACGCGCGGGTTCATTTCGATGACGACGAGGCGGCCGTCCTTCGGGTTGACGGCGAACTGCACGTTGGAGCCGCCGGTCTCGACGCCGATCTCGCGCAGCACCGCGATAGAGGCGTTGCGCATGATCTGGTATTCCTTGTCGGTCAAGGTCAGCGCCGGCGCCACGGTGATCGAATCGCCGGTGTGGACGCCCATCGGATCGATGTTCTCGATCGAGCAGATGATGATGCAGTTGTCCGCCGTGTCGCGGACGACTTCCATCTCGTATTCCTTCCAGCCGAGCACCGATTCCTCGATCAGCACTTCGGTGGTCGGCGAGGCGTCCAGGCCGGAGCCGATGATGTCGAAGAATTCGGCGCGGTTGTAGGCGATGCCGCCGCCGGTGCCGCCCATGGTGAAGGAGGGGCGGATGATGGCGGGCAGGCCGATCGTCTCCAGCGCCTGGGCGGCGACGGCCATGGCGTGACTGACATAGCGCTGCTTGCGGTCGCCTTCGCCGAGGTTCCACTCGGTCTCCAGCGCATCGAGCGCGGCATCAAGGTCGGCCGGCGCTGAAGCCTTCAGCTCGGCGCGCTTCGCCTCGTGGCGGCGGCGGTCCTCGTCCTTCGGCTGCGTGGCGTTGGCCAGCATCGATTTCGGCGTCTCCAGCCCGATGCGCTTCATCGCCTCGCGGAACAGCGCGCGGTCCTCGGCCATGTCGATCGCGTCGGCATTCGCCCCGATCATCTCGACATT
>JAUYMV010000352.1 GCA_030698645.1 Mesorhizobium sp. | reverse complement strand
AGCGGATTGTCGGTCACCGCATTGGCCTCGATCGTCAGCGTCGTGGCGACCATCCGCAGCATGTCGAGGCACGCGCCGTCCACCTGCGGCTGGCAGCGGATGCAGTACGGGTCCTGCACCCGCTCGTCGCCCTCCAGATGGCTGTCGCGGATTTCCGATCCGGCGAGCAGCGCACGCAGTGCCGCCGCCGTGTCGATCTGGCCCTGGTGGCCGCGCAGCGTGTGGATCTCGGCATGGAACGGCGCCGAGGAGCCCATCGCCGCGTCGGTCGAGAGCGCCCCGGTGATCAGCGCCGCCTGCGCCGACCGATGCGCGCGGAAAAGCCCGGCCAGCGCCAGCGCGGTCGACACCTGCGTGCCGTTGATCAGCGCCAGCCCTTCCTTGGCCGCGAGCACGACCGGCGTCAGTCCGGCGGCGCCAAGCGCCTCCCTGGCCGGCATCCGCACTCCGCCAAGGAACGCCTCGCCCTCGCCGATCATCGCCGCCGCCATATGCGCCAGCGGCGCGAGATCGCCCGACGCGCCGACCGAACCCTTCTCCGGGATCACCGGCACGACGCCCTTCTCGAGCATCGCCTCGATCAGTTCCACCGTCGCCGGCTGCACGCCCGACGCCCCGCGCCCGAGCGAAATCAGCTTCAGCGCCATCACCAGCCGCACGATGTCGGCCCCGAGCGGCTGCCCGACGCCGCAGCAATGCGACAGGATCAGGTTGCGCTGCAGCGTCGCGACGTCGTCCGCCGCGATGCGCACGCTGGCGAGCTTTCCAAAGCCCGTATTGATCCCATAGACCGCATCGCCGCCCCCCGCGATCTCCGCGATCCGCGCCGCCGCCCGTGCGATGCCCGCCCGGAACCCATCCTCGAGCCGCGCCGCCACGCCGGTGCGGTAGATGGTTTCGAGGTCGGCAAGCGGCACGGAGCCGGGGTGGAGCGTGACGGTCATGACTGGCCTTCTCGAATGCTGGTGTCGGAAGCAAAGGCCCCCTCACCGGTTTGCTGCGCAAACCACCTCTCCCCCGCCAGCGGGGGAGAGGAACCGCCAACTGCGAAGGTCGGTGCTCCGAATAGGAATTCCGCGAAGGACGCGACCTCGGCGGGTTCGGTTCCTCGCCCCCACGAAGTGGGGGAGAGGTGGCGAACTCGGCGGCGAAGCCGCCGTAAGCGAGCCGGTGAGGGGGCCTTCATCGAGCGATCACCTGGCAGAGCGGACTTAGCTAGTTCCTTCATCCCAAAATCACCCCATGCAGCGGATTGAACCCGATCCGGTACGCCAGCTCCGCCGGATGCCCGACGTCCCAGATGGCGATCTCCGCGCATTTGCCGGTCGCGATCGTGCCGGTGATGTCGTCCAGCCCGAGCGCGCGGGCCGCCACCCGCGTCATGCCGGCCAGCGCCTCCTCCGGCGTCAGCCGGAACAGCGTGCAGGCCATGTTCAGCGCCAGCAAAGGCGAGGTCAGCGGCGAGGAGCCGGGGTTGCAGTCGGTGGCGATCGCCATCGGCACGCCGGCTTGGCGCAGCAGCGCCACCGGCGGCGCCTGCGTCTCGCGCAGGAAATAGAACGCGCCGGGCAAGAGCACCGCCACCGTGCCGGATGCGGCCATCGCCGCGACGCCCGCCGCGTCGAGATATTCCAGATGATCCGCCGACAGCGCGCCGCAAAAGGCGGCGAGCTTCGCGCCGCCGAGATTGGACAATTGCTCGGCATGCAGCTTGACCGGCAGGCCGAGCGCCCGCGCCCGGTCGAACACGCGCTCGATCTGCGCCGGCGAAAAGGCGATTCCCTCGCAGAACCCGTCGACCGCGTCGGCGAGGCCGTCCGCGTGCACGGCGTCGAGCCCGGGCAGCACGACCTCGTCGAGATAGTCGTCCGCCCGCCCGCGATACTCCGCCGGCACGGCATGCGCGCCGAGATAGGACGTCACCACCCGCACCGGCCGCAATTCGCCCAGCCGTCGCGCCGCGCGCAGCATCTTCGCCTCGTCGTGAACCGTCAGCCCGTAGCCGGACTTGATCTCGACCGTCGCCACCCCCTCGGCGATCAGCCGGTCGAGCCGGGGCAGGGCGGCATCGACCAGTTCGTCCTCAGACAGCGCCCGCGTCGCCGCCACCGTCGAGACGATGCCGCCGCCAGCGCGCGCGATCTCCTCATAGGTCGCGCCTTTCAGCCGCATCTCGAATTCGCGCGCCCGGTTGCCGCCGAAGACGAGGTGGGTGTGGCAGTCGATGAGAGCCGGCGTCGCCAGCCGTCCGCCGAAATCCTCGCGCTCGACGTCCTGCCAGCCGGCCGGAATGTCGCCGGCAAACGCGATGCGCCCGCTCTCGATCCCGATTGCGCCGCGCGCGATCAGGCCGTAGGCGCCGTCGCCCGGCTCCATCGTCGCGATGCTCAGATTGTCGAGAATGCGGCGCGCCATCGTTTTCCGCTTTTCAAGTCACGCCGGAATGGTAATATGTCTATACATAATGAGTCAACGGGGTCCGGTCGATGCAGCATCTGTTTGCCGTCAAGGCGCTTCTGCCCGACGGTTGGGCGAGCGATGTCGCCGTCGCCATCGACGGGTCCGGGCGCATCGCCGGCGTTCAGCCGGGCGCCGTGCGGAACCCGGGCGACGAGGCGACGGCGTTCCTGCTTCCGGCGCTCTCCAACCTGCACAGCCACACCTTCCAGCGCGCCATGGCCGGCCTGACGGAAGCGCGCGGCCCTTCGGAGCGCGACTCCTTCTGGACCTGGCGCGAGGTCATGTACCGCTTCCTCGACGTGCTGACGCCGGACGACATCGAGACGATCGCCGCCTTCGCCTTCATGGAAATGCAGGAGGCGGGGTTCGGCGCGGTGGCCGAGTTCCACTACCTGCACAATGCGCCCGGCGGAGCGCCCTATGCCGACCCGGCCGAACTGTCGCTGCGCATCGCCGCCGCGGCCTCGCGGACCGGCATCGGCCTGACCCTGCTCCCGGTGCACTATGCGCAGGGCGGGGTCGACGGCCGGCCGCTTGCCGGTGGCCAGCTCCGCTTCCGCAACGACCGCGACAGTTTTTCCACGCTTGCCGAGGCCATGCCGCGCGTTCTTTCCAGTCTTCCCGGCGACGCCGCCTTCGGCATCGCGCCGCATTCGCTGCGCGCCGTCGGCCCCGCCGATCTTGCCGCCCTTGCCGCGCTCGCGCCCGAGCGCCCGCTCCACATGCACATCGCCGAACAGGAAAAGGAGATCGACGAGACGCGCGCCATCTTCGGCGCCCGTCCGGTGCAATGGCTGCTCGACAATCACGAGGTCTCGGCGCGCTGGTGCCTCATCCACTGCACGCATATGACGCCCGCCGAGACCGAAGCGCTGGCCCGCGCCGGCGCGGTCGCCGGCCTCTGCCCGGTGACCGAAGCCAATCTCGGCGACGGCATCTTCGACGCCGAACGCTTCCTGGGCGCCGGCGGCCGCTTCGGGATCGGCTCGGACTCCAACATCCGCATTTCCGCCGTCGAGGAACTGCGCCAGCTCGAATATTCGCAGCGCCTGCGCGACCGCCTGCGCGTCGTGCTCGCCGCGCCCGGCCAGTCCGCCGGCCATCGGCTCTACCGCGATGCGCTCCTGGGCGGGGCACAGGCGCTCGGCCGCGCGTCGGGCGCGATTGCGCCCGGCAACTGGGCCGACCTGGTGTCGCTCGATCCGGCGCGGCTCGGCTTCGCCGCGCTGTCGGGCGACTTGGCGCTCGATGCCTGGATCTTCTCGATGGGCAATGCCGGCGTCGCCGATGTCTGGTCGGCCGGCCGCCACAGCGTCCGCGCCGGCCGCCACGTCGCGCGCGATGCGATCGAGACGCGCTATGCCGATTGCCTCGCCGCCATCATGGACCGCTTCTGATGGCCGGCCGCGCTTCGTTCCGCGACATCCGCGACGAGATGGCGCGCCGCATCGCCGCCAGGGTCTGGCAGCCCGGCGCCATCATCCCCGCCGAGGAGGAATTGGCGCGCGAATTCGGCTCGGCGCGGGCGACCGTCAACCGCGCCCTGCAGGAGCTCGCCCGCGCCGGCATCGTCGAGCGCAAGCGCAAGGCCGGCACCCGCGTCGCGCTCCATCCCGTGCGCGAGGCGCGCTTCGTCATTCCGCTGGTCCGCCAGGAGATCGAGGCGGAGGGCAGGGCCTATCGCTATCGCCTGCTCGGACGCGCCATCGAACCCGCCCCGGCCGACATCCGCGCCGCGCTCGGCCTCGCCGGCGCGCGAAGGATGCTGCATCTGCGCTGCCTGCATCTGGCCGACGAGCGGCCCTGGCAGGTCGAGGACCGCTGGATCAATCTCGCCGCCGTGCCCGCCGCCCGCGCCGAGACCTTCGAAACCATCGGCCCGAACGAATGGCTGGTCCACAACGCGCCCATCTCGCGCGCCGATTTCGTCTTTCGTGCGGCGCGGGCGAGCGCCGTCGAAGCCGACGCCCTCGGCCTCGATGTTGGCGAGGCCGTCTTCGTCGGCGAGCGCATGACCTGGCTCGGCCAGGAACCCGTCACGCATGTCCGAATGGTCCACCCGCCGACGCATACGCTGCGCACTTCGGTCTGAGCCCGAACGCGAACGGGCGGCCGAAGCCGCCCGCCGAAGACCGATTGACCAGGCTCTATTGGGCCTTGTCTAGGATCCAGTCCTTGTATTTCGCCAGCCGCGTGTAGACGCCATAGGCATTGCGGTGGCCGCACGGCATGTCCGAGTCGAGCGGGCCTTCGCCCCAGGACACGATGCCGACCTGCACCGGGCCGTTGGCGCCCGCCACGAAGAGCGGCCCGCCGCTGTCGCCCTGGCAGGCGTCGCGCGCGCCGGTCTGCTCGCCGGCGCAGACCATGTTGCCGGTCAGCGGGTCGGCCATGACCGGCGTCAGTTCCTGGCCGATCCGGTCGAGCGCGTCTTCCGACAGGCGGAAGCGGTTCATGTAGCGGTAGAGCACGTATTTCATGTCCTCGGCATAGATCTGCTTCATGCCGGAATTGCAGGTCGCGTTCGGAAACAGCTTGAGCTGCGCCTTCAGCAGGTTGCGCGGAAAGGCGCCGGTTTCCGTCTTGCCCCAGCCGGTCACGATCGCATCGCCGGTCTCGACGTCGTTGGCGGCGATCTTGATCGGTGCCACGTCGGCGGGTTCCGCCAGCTTGAGCAGGCCGATATCGTTGTCGAGCACGAACTGGTCGTAGCCCTCGTGCACAATGACGTCGCTCACCGCATGCCGCTTGCCCTCGGCCAGGTCCGTCGCGCCGGTCAGCACGATTACCGAATCGGGCGCGATCTTGGCGCCCGCCATGACCAGGCAGTGCGCCGCCGTCAGCACCCATTGCGGCGCGATCAGGCTGCCGCCGCAGAACTGCGCGTTGAGCTGCGAATCCGCGCTGTCGTCGAGCGTGCCGCTGACGAGCAGCGCCACCTGGAAGGGATATTCGCCCGGCGCCGCCGCGTCGCCGCCGACCACCCGGTCCGCCTCGGCCGCCTTGCGCGCCTCGATGACGCGCGACATCGGCGATATTTCCGGCTTCTCGGCCTTTTCCTGCGCGAGTGCCGCCGGCGCGCCCTGCAGCATGACGGCGCCCGCCAGCAGCGCCCACGCGGCCCTATGCTTCACCCCATTGAACAGAGTCAAATTGACCTCCCGATGTTGCCTGACCCGCGGCCACGACCTGCTGGTCGTCCGCCCCTTTGCCGTCCAAGCCCATGTAAGGCAAAGCAGCTGCGATTTGTCGATGCCAATATTGTATTATTTGCGGCGGCCCCGCGCGGATGCCCTGGCCGATCGCAACTATTTGCCAACCTTGCCGAATTCGCCGGTCGCACAGCAACCCGGATCGCCTGCCCGCCCGCATGTCTCGCCACGACGTCGCCGACATTGCCACGCGGGGCCTGCTATCGTCTCGCAGGCGCGGTTTGACTTGGACAACATGGTACAGTGCCAAAAAATTGGGCCACTCGATAGCCGGCGAAATTCGCGCGCGCCTGGCTCAGCGCGGTCCGGCCGGCGCTTCGCCGCCGATGACGATGGTTATCCGGTGCCGGCGGCTCCCGCCCGGTTCAAGCATGGCCATGCCCGGCCTGTCGCACAGCTCGACGGCAAGGCCCGCCCGGTCGCCATGGCCGCTCCACGGTTCGATGCAGAGGAAGTCCGCGCCCGGCCGCATCCACAGCCCGAGCATCGGCAGGTTCTCGGACCCCACTTGGATCGACAGCGCGGTTCCCCGCGCGCCGAACGTGACGCGCCGGCTTTTCAGGAAAGCGATCACCATCGCGCCTTGCCGGAAATGCGCCTCGTCGAGCCACAGCCGCCGCCCCTGCAGCGGCAGCCGTGTCGTCTCCGGCAGGATGTAGCCATCCCCGGCGCGCTGCACGTCGAGAAAGTCGTCGTCGGCGAAATCCAGGAAATGCTCCGGTTTCCGCAGACCGTCCCGCAACGGCCAGCGGAAGCCGGGATGGAAGCCGAGGCTCGCCGGCAGCGGCACGGAACCCGGATTGCCGACCGTCGCCTCGACCGACAGCGCCGCGCCGTCCAGGCGGTATTCGATCTCCAGCCGGAAGGCGAACGGGTAGTGCACGCGCGTCGCCGCGCTGTCCGAAAGCGCCAGCCGGCACCGCGCGCCGGACGCCTCCACCACCTCGAACCGCGACGCATGCGCGAACCCGTGCAGCGGCATCGGATAGGCGCGCCCGTCGACCACGATACGGTCGTCCCTGCTGCGCCCCACGACCGGAAACAGGATCGGGCTCGTCCGCGCCCACCAGGCCGGGTCGCCGCTCCACAGCATCTCGCCATGGCCGGCATGAGAGAGCCGGACCATCTCCGCGCCGAGCGGCGATATGCCGACCTCGAGCAGGCCGGAGCGAAGGGAAATCGGGTCGCCCATGGCCGCGGCGCCGGCCGCCGATCCTACATCACCGCGCCGATCTGCCAGGGCACGAATTCGTTGTCGCCATAGCCGAGTTCCTCGGACTTCGACTTCTTGCCCGACGCGACGGCGAGGATCTCGTCGAAGATCTCGCGCCCCTTCGCCTCGACGCTGACGCCCTCGAGGATGTCGCCGCAGTTGATGTCCATGTCCTCGCGCATCCGCTCGTACATCGCGCTGTTGGTGGCGAGCTTGATCGACGGCGCCGGCTTGCAGCCATAGGCCGATCCGCGCCCCGTGGTGAAGCAGATCATGTTGGCCCCGCCCGCCACCTGGCCCGTCGCCGACACCGGGTCGTAGCCCGGCGTGTCCATGAACACGAAGCCCTTCTCGGTCACCGCCTCGGCGTAATTGTAGACGGCGTTCAGCGTCGTCGAGCCGCCCTTGGCGGCGGCGCCGAGCGACTTCTCCAGGATCGTCGTCAGGCCGCCCGCCTTGTTGCCGGGCGAGGGGTTGTTGTTCATCTCGCCGCCATTGCGCGCGGTATACTCCTCCCACCATCGGATCCGCTCGACGAGCTTTTCGCCGACCGCCACGTTCTTCGCCCGGCGCGTCAGCAGATGCTCCGCGCCGTAGATTTCCGGCGTCTCCGACAGGATCGCCGTGCCGCCGTTCTTGACCAGCATGTCGGCGGCGACGCCGAGCGCCGGGTTCGCCGTGATGCCGGAATAGCCGTCCGAGCCGCCGCATTGCAGCGCCAGCGTGATGTGGCTGGCCGGCAACGTCTCGCGCCTCGCCGCATCGACCGACGGCAGCATCTCGTTGACGCGCGCCAGCCCCTGCTCGATCGCCTTGCGCGTGCCGCCGGTGTCCTGGATCGTCATGGAGCGGAAATGCTCGCTTTCCTCGATGCCGTAGACGGCCTTCATGCGGCCGATCTGGAACACCTCGCAGCCGAGCCCGACCAGCAGCACGGCGCCGAGATTGGGATTGGCGGCATAGCCCCATTGCGTCCGCTGCAGCACGTCGAAGCCTTCGCCCGAACCCGCCATGCCGCAGCCGGTGCCGTGCGTGAAGGAGACGACGCCGTCGACATGGGGGAAATCGTCGAGCAGGCCCGAGCGCGTCGCGGCTTCCGCGATGAAGCGGGCGACCGATGCCGAACAGTTCACGCTGGTCAGGATGCCGATATAGTTGCGCGTGCCGGCGCGTCCGTTGGCCCGGCGAAACCCCTCGAAGGTCGCCTGCCGCGAAACCGGCAGGATGTCGCGCGCGCGCGCCTCCTGGGCAAACTGATAGTCGCGCTCGAAATCGTGCACCACGACATTGTGCTCGTGCACCCAGTCGCCCGGCTCGATGTTCTGGCTGGCGAAGCCGATGATCTGGCCGAACTTGCGGATTGGCGCGCCGAGCGCGATCGCCTCCGTCGCCATCTTGTGCCCGAACGGGATGCGCGCCGCGGCCGGGATATGCTCATAGGCCACCTCGTCCTTTTCCACCTTGGCCGTGGCGATCGCGACATTGTCGGAGTCGGCCAGGCGCATCATCTTGGGTCGCGGGTGGTTCGGGCTCATCATGGGCATCTTGTCCGGCGGTTTGATTTTCGCGCGGGGCGCGACCATACGAAGCATACGAAGGATGACATCGTCGATCGACCATACTAACATGTTAGTTGGCAGGACAAGACCGCATGTATGATTTTCTCATGCCGCTGGAGCGCGCCGAACGCGGGTCGACGACCGAGCGCGTCTATGCCGCTTTGCGCGACGCCATCGTGCACCGCTTGCTGAAGCCGGGCGAACTCATCGACAAGAATCTGGTCTGCGAACGGCTTGGCGTGTCGCGGTTTCCGGTCTCGGAGGCGCTTGGCCGGCTCGGCCAGCAGGGCTTTGCCGAGGTGCTCCCGCAACGTGGCACGCGGGTCAGCCGCATCCGGCTCCAGGATGTCCGCCAGAACCTGCTGATCCGCCGCGCGCTCGAGGCCGAAACGGTCGGCGAGCTGGCGCGCCGCGCCGACGCCGCCCTCCTTGAGCGCATCGCCGTCAACGTCGAGGCCCAGCGCGCCATGCTGGACGGCGCCGAGAGCGGCGCCTTCTACGAGCTCGACCTCGAATTCCACGCGATCCTGCAGGAGGCGCTCGGCTACCCGCGCGTCACCTCGACGATCGACGCGGCGCGCGCCGGGCTCGACCGGGTCCGCCGCATGCTCGGATCGTTGCATCGCCATGCCATCACCTTCGGCGAGCATGCGCTGGTCGCCGACGCGATCCGCACCGGCGATGCCGGCCTGGCGGCCGACGCCATGCGGCGCCACATCGATTCGGTGACCACCCATCTGGCGGATTTCGCGGCCGAGCATCCCGACATGTTCAGCCGGGACGGGGCTTGATCCGCCCGCGATCGACGCCTATGGCGCGGCGACGGACGCCGCCGGCGCGCGCCTAAGGTTCAGGGCGTTCCCGAACAGGATCAGTGCGGCGCCCGCGAAGGTCAGCGCGTCGATGCTTTCCTGGTAGAGCAGGAAGCCGAGCAGCGCCGTCAGCGGCACGCGCAGGAAATCCATCGGCACGACGATGGTCGCATCGGCGTATTGCATCGCGCGCGTCATGCAGAAATGCGAGAACGTGCCGCAGAACGCGATGACGAGAAGCCAAGGCCAGACATGCGCGCTCGGCCATTGCCAGACCATCACGGCCGGCACGAGCCCCAGCACCGACTGGACGGCGAGCATCCAGAACATGATCGTCGTCGCGCTGTCGTGGCGCGTCAGCGACTTGGTCATGGTCAGCGAGATGCCGAAGGCGACCGCCGCTCCGAGTGCGACAAGCTGGCCGGGATCGATGTCGCCGACGACCGGCCGCACGATGACGACCACGCCGGCAAGCCCGAGCACGATCGACGCGACCTTCCAGCCGTTGATGCGCTCGCCGAGAAAGGCGGCGGCGAGGATCGCGGTCCAGATCGGCATGGTGAATTCGATCGACACGAGCTGCGCCAGCGGGATCAGCGTCAGCGCGTAGAACCAGCCGAACTGGCCGGCGTAGTGCACGATGTTCCGTCCGATCTGCTGCAGCGGAACCGCGGATCTGACGGCCCGGAACCCGCCCGCCATGCGGATCAGCGGGTAGAGCAGGAAGAGCCCGATCACCGAGCGCATCTCCATGATCTGGAAGACGTCGATCTCGCGCGTCGCCTCCCGGCCGGCCACCGTCATGGTCAGCATCAGCGTCAGCCAGCCGGCCATCCACAGTGCTGCCCTGGCGGTTGATGGTTGCCTGTTCATGCGCCGTCTGTGGCAAAGCCTGCGCCGGCCGGCAAGGGCGCCGGCTCGCGATTGGTTGGGCCAGCGGCGGCGGCGCTGGCCGGGCCGCCGCCATCGTTCAGTTGCGGTAGTTGGAGCCTTCCTCGTCGAGGATCAGCTTCAATTGCTGGAGATGCCGTGCGGCGGAGGCCACCGGATAATTGTCCATCTGCCGGCCGACGGTCTCGGCGACCGCGTCGGACAGCACGCGCAGCGGCCGCCCGGTCCACAGCGCCTTGATATAGGTCTCGCAGGCGCGCTCGAAATAATACAGCCGGTCGAATGTCTCCGCCACCGTGTCGCCGATCACCAGCACGCCGTGATTGCCCATCACCATGACCTTCTGCTTCGGATCGGCGAACAGCTTCGCGCAGCGCTCGCCCTCCTCCTCGAAGGCCAGCCCGCCATAATTCTCGTCGATCACCTGGCGGCGGAAGAACATCGCCGAGTTCTGGTCGATCGGCGGCAGCGTCGAGTCCGCCAGCGACGCCAGCACCGTCGCGTGCACCGAATGCACATGCATCACGCAGCGCGCATGCGGCACCAGCCGGTGCACCCCGCCATGCAGACCCCAGGCCGTCGGGTCCGGCGCGTCGGGCCGCTCCATCGTGGTCGGGTCGTTGGCGTCGACCAGCACCAGGTCGCTCGCCTTGACCCGGCTGAAATGCACCATGTTCGGATTGATCAGGAACTGCGTGCCGTCCGCGTTGACCGCCAGCGAAAAATGGTTCGCCACCGCCTCGTGCATGTTCAGCCGCGCCGTCCAGCGCAGCGCGCAGGCAAGGTCGACCCGCTCCTCGTAGTGCGGCAGGTTGGTCTGCTGTTCCTTGCGAAAACTGGTGATGCTCATGGCGTTCTCCCGTTCCCCGCAGGATGACGCGGGAAAGGACCGGCTGCAATGGGGAATTGGCGCTTCTTCCCTTCTCCCCTTGTGGGAGAAGGTGGCCGAGCGAAGCGAGGTCGGATGAGGGGTGCTGGACGGAGCGGGGCTGCGCCGGAATAGGCGCTGGCAGCACGCATTCTGAAGCGCCTTGCACTTCGCAACACCCCTCATCCGCCCCTTCGGGGCACCTTCTCCCGCAAGGGGAGAAGGGGAGGTCGCGCTTCCCCCTGCACCCCGGTCAACCGTCCTCCCGGGGATCGATTCCGCCGCCCCGCGCGGCCAACCCCTTGTCCCCACTCGCCATTCGCCACTCCCCATTCGCCTTTCATCCACCCCCTCCGCGACCCGCGCGATACTTCCGCAACGTATGCGCGGGGAGATGGCAGTGGATTGGACGAGGCAGATGGCAGGAGCGGGAGACGTGCTGGACCGCATTGTGGTGCTGCTGCTGGCCATCGCCGATCTGGCGGAGCGTGCCGCCGGCGCGCCAGAGGCGCGGCGGCGCCTGGTGCTCGCCATCATCCGGCACGGTGACGCGGTCGCGCGCGACGCGTTCTGCGTCTCTCCGCACGGTCGGACGGACAGGCACGGAACGCTCGACGGCGCCCGCGACGGTCCCGAAGACGCCATGGCGCTCGCTTTATCGCTCCGGGTGCTCGCGCTGATGGTGCGCAGCATGACGGCGCGGACACGCCGCCTGTCCTGGCTGGCCGGCGCCCCCGGCGACAGCAGCGGCGCTGGCGAAGTCGCGCATCGCTACCGTGCAATCACCCCGCGCATCCCCGGCATGGCGCCCCGGCCTGCCCAGCGTCTCGACACATCGTAGGCCCGGGTCGCCCGAGGACCGCGCCGCCGGCGGTTAGCCTCCTTCTCCCCGTTTACGGGGAGAAGGTCCCGGTAGGGGGATGAGGGGCGGCTCAATCTTCATGATTTGGTCTGCACGAACTTCAAAAGCTTGGCGCCGGCCCCTCATCCGGCCCTTCGGGCCACCTTTTCCCCGCAGGCGGGGAGAAGGGAAGCTCGCGCCCGGCCGCGCCTGTGATTGGGTTACGGGCCTTCCTCGGTTCGCTCGGACGCTCGGGATGAGTACTCGGTGGAGCGACGCCGCCCCTTCTCCCCGTGCACGGGGAGAAGGGAACGCACCCCTACGCCGCGTCGCGCGCGTGGCGCAGCCCGCCATGCTCGACGATATAGCCGATGATCTCGTCGAGCCCCTTGCCGCGCGATAAATCGGTGAAGCCGAACGGCCGCTTGCCGCGCTGCGTCGCCGCGTCGCGCTCCATGACGTCGAGATTGACGTTCACATAGGGCGCCAGGTCCTGCTTGTTGATGACGAGGAAATCCGACCGCGTGATGCCCGGCCCGCCCTTGCGCGGGATTTCCTCGCCCTGACAGACCGAGATGACATAGAGCGTCAGGTCGGCGAGGTCGGGCGAAAAGGTCGCAGCCAGATTGTCGCCGCCCGACTCGATGAAGACGATGTCGAGGTCGGGAAACTTGCGGTTCATCTCGGCGATCGCCTGCAGATTGATCGAGGCGTCCTCGCGGATCGCCGTGTGCGGGCAGCCGCCGGTCTCCACCCCCATGATGCGTTCTTCCGGCAGCGCCTGCAGACGCGCCAGCATCATCGCGTCTTCCTTGGTGTAGATGTCGTTGGTCACCACCGCGATCGAGAACTCGTCGCGCATCGCCTTGCAGAGCTTCTCGGTGAGCGTCGTCTTGCCCGAGCCGACAGGCCCGCCGATGCCGACGCGGAGCGGTCCGTTCTTCGAGGTCATATGGTCATTCCCTGCACGGCGAGAAGTGCGATGCCTGCGCCAAGCGCGAGGCAGAGCGGCGAATAATAGCGGATGTCGAGCGTCGCGAAAGGCTGTTCGGGAGTCAACCGCCGCCATGCCGGCGTGAAGCCCGCGACCCCGCGGCCGAGGAAGACGAGCGCCGCGCAGAGCGTCGCGAAGGAAACGAATCCGGCCGGAAGCGGCGAGACGATGAGATTGCCTTGCAGCAGGACCAGGACAGCGACGGCAAGCAGCGCCGCCGCGACCGCGAAGCTCGGTCCCGGGCCGGGCATGCGCCGCATCCCGGCGAAGCCGATGACACGCCGAGCGCAATCCGCCGCATTGCTGCCCGGCCAGACGCCGCCAAGGCCCCAATAGGCATGCAGCGCGGCGATCGCGAACAGCACGGGAGCTATGGCGCTTGCGAGGATCGTCACGTGCGGAACAGCCTTGAATAGTGGCTCTCGTGCTTCATGGCGGCGATCTCGGCCATGACCGTGCAGGAGCCGAGGTCGTCGAGCGTGGAAACCGCCGCGCGGCGCGCGGTTTCGCCGATCAGCGGCTCCAGCGCCGAAAGCGTCGCCATCGCGTTGGTCTGGCCGAGAACGCCGAGGCGGATCGCCGCCTGGATCTGGTTGGACGCGAAGCCCTGCAGAAAGGCGGCAAGCGCGGATTCCAGCGGCACGCCGTGCGCGCCGGCGACGGCGCCGACCGCGACCGGGTAGGGACACTCCGCCGGAAGCTGGCCAAGCGCCGGATGCGGCCAGGCAGCCGCCGCCTTCAGGAAGGCGCCGCCCTGCAGCATCGTCTCCATGTGCCGCTCGCGCGAGCCGGCCATCGCCTCGCCGAGATCTGCGAGATCCGCGAGATCCGACAGCTCGCCGCCCGCCGCGACGAGACGGTGCGCTTCGGCGAACAGCACGCAATCGTTCCAGGCCGAACCGTGCCCGATCAGGTCGGCAAGCCATGTCCGCAGCGAAGCGGCGTCCGCGACGAGACCCTCATGCGCCGCCGTTTCGAGCCCGTGGCTGTAGCTGAACGAGCCGACCGGGAAGGTCGGCGACAGCCAGGCCAGCAGCTTGAGCAGCGACGCGGAGCCCGCGCCGTCAGCCATGGTTGTGGCCGTAATGGGGATCGCCCGGCAGGCGGCCAAACCGGTCAGGCTCCCGGTGCCCGTGATCGTCGTGCCCGTGATGACTGTGGTCGTGCCCGTGCTCGTGATCCGGGCCGTGGTTGTGGCCGTAATGCGGGTCGCCAGGCGCGCGTCCATAGGCGTCGCGCTGGTCTTCCTGATGGTGGTCGTGGCCATGCGCATGACCGCCGGAATAGGCGCCGCGCAGCGGCTCGAACGGTTCCGAGACTTCCGTCACCTTGGCGCCCAGTCCCTCCAGCATCGCCTTGATGACATGGTCGCGCAGGATGAGGATCCGGTCCGGCTCGATCATCGCGGCGAGATGCCGATTGCCGATGTGCCAGGCGAGTTCGGCGAGATGCACCGCATCCCTCGGGCGGATGTCGTAGACCTCTTCCTCGCCGGCGATGATCTCGGCATGGCGTCCGTCGTCCAGCACCAGCACATCGCCGCTTTCGAGCGCCACCGGCTCGGGCAGGTCGACCAGCACCTTGTCGCCATGCACGAGCTCGATCACCCGGCGGCGCAGATGCCGCTCGTCATGCGGCAGCACGGCGATGTCGAAGGGAACGGTGCCGCCCGTCGCCGGCAGATCGTGCGCGCGGACGAATGAGGTCGCGCGCGGCATCTTCGTGAAGTCGGCATTGAGCGAGAGTTTCATGCCGCGGCCGCTTCCTTTTCCCGCTCCTTGGCCCGCGCCAGCGCCGGCCGGGAGAGCACGCGGTCGAAATAGGCGGCGACCGCATCGGACTCGACCTGGAACTTCCCGCTGCGCGCCCACTGCCCGCAATGGCCGAGGATGACGTCGACGGCCGAGAAGCGGTCGCCGAGCGCGAACGGCCTGTCGCCGAGCTTGGCTTCCAGCCCCTTGATCTCGGCGGCGAATTCGTGCCCGACCCAGGGCGCGACCTCGGCGCGCAGTTCTTCGGACAGGATGAAGCGGTGCTTGAGCTTGTTCCACATCGGCTGCTCGAATTCCGAGAGCGCGTAAAGCATCCACGACATCATCTCGGCGCGGCCCCGGAGCCCGGGGTCAGGGCCGAGCCCCCTGTCGGCATGCTTTTCGCCGAGATAAGCGCAGATGGCGGCCGAATCGGTGAGCACGAAGTCGCCATCGATCAGCGCCGGCATCTTGCCGGTCGGATTGAAGCGCCTCATCGTCTCCGAATACTGCTTAGCCCGCACGATCTCGTAGGGCTCGCCGAGCTCCTCGAGCATCCATGTCACGCGGCTGAGCCGCGAGCCCGGTGATCCGATGGCCTGATACATGGTCGACCTCAATCGCGGATCACATCCCAGGGGGCAAAAGGCTCGCCGGGGAGGAACGTTTCGTTCAATGCCTCTTCGACGGTGAAGGGGGGCTTTACCGGGAATGTCTCTGGCAGAAGACCGGTTTCGTTGATCGCCGCTTTGCGACCCGCCGAATAGGCTTTCTCATAAGCCTCCGCGGGAAAGCGCGCCAGACTTGGACTGTCCTCGATAATGCCGGGAATGAATGTTCGCTGCTCACCGATCGTGATCCGCCAGCTTTCGGACCTACGGCCCGGTTGGAACTGCCATTTCAGGAGATGGTGAACAAGCAACTCCAGCCTCCGGCGAATCTCCCTCTTCTGACTGATCCCCACACTCTCCACCTCCTCCGCGAGGTTGTCCCAGTCTAGGTCGTTATGGGAACGCGCACGAAGCTTCGCAGCCTGATCGTTCAGCCAAGCGAAGAAGTCCCGCTCATAGAGCGAGTCGTCGGCGGGCTTTTGCACAACCTCTCCCATGACATCAGCCTAATACAGAGCCAACGCAGGCGCCAGTTCAGAACGTCTCGACCTTCTCCGGATGGACGATCTCGATCTTGCGCGACACGAGATGCGGACCGCTCGCCTCGCGCCAGACTTTGAGATGCGGCGCCTTCGAATGCGCGGTCAGGTCCTCGCGCGTCTCCCAGCGTTCGACGAAGACGAGCCTGTCCGGCTCGCCCAGGCTCTGGAACAGCTCGTAGGAGATGCAGCCCTTCTCCTTCACCGTCTCGGCAATGCAGGCGGCGGCGGGTTCCCTGAGAGCCTCGGCTCCGCCCGGCGTGGTGGTCAGTGTGGCGACGACATAGATCATGGAGTGTTTTGTCCTGCTGAGATGCTGCGGATATGGATGGCCTATTCGGCTTCGGGAAGCCACGTCGCGTCGAGGATTTGCTCGATGGTGAAGGGGCAGGCATCCGGGAACGTCTCCAGCGCGTGACCCGTGTCGCCAGCCGCCGCCAGGCGGGCAACCTCATACTCGTCCGCAAGAACCTGCTCGGGGTAGCCTCTCAGGCTCGGGTTCTGCCTGATCCGCCGGGCAATTCGCTTCCGCTGTTCAAGCAGGGTTGCCTTCCAGCTGTTGGAGCGTTGGCCAGGCTGAAAACGCCACTTCAGCAAATGCGTGAGCAGCACGCCCACCCGGCTTTCGATCTCGTCTTCCTGGCTCCGTCCCAAGCTCTCGATCTCCTCGGCAAGGTTCTCCCGGTCGAGCAAGTCGAGCCGGCCCTCCCGCAGGAGGGCACCCTGCTCCGCGCACCACTGAGCATAGTCAGCCTCGTAAGGCGTCAGTTGCGAAGGGCGGAAAATCTTGTTCATCAGCGCAGTATCGCTCAAACGGCGGTCCGATTCCAGCCGGCTGCGGCCCGCCGAAGAATGACCACACCTTGTGTGAAAAAATCTAACGTCGGCGATTGACCAAGCGCGTGCGCCTTTCGGCTCACCAGCGCCTCAGAACAGAAAATACCGCTGCGCCATCGGCAGCACGCTGGCCGGCTCGCAGGTCAAGAGCTCCCCGTCGGCCCGCACTTCATAGGTCTCCGGATCGACCTCGATGAACGGCATCGCATCGTTCAGCACCATCGCGTGCTTGCCGATGCCGCCGCGCGTGTTCTCGACAGCGACGAGCTGCTTGTCGACGCCGAGCTTGCCGCGCACGCCGAGGTCGACTGCCGCCTGGCTGACGAAGGTGACGGACGACGCCGTCATCGCCTTGCCGTAGGCGCCGAACATCGGCCGGTAGTGCACCGGCTGCGGCGTCGGGATCGAGGCGTTCGGGTCGCCCATCGGGGCGGCGGCGATCATGCCGCCGATAATCACCATGTCCGGCTTGATGCCGAAGAAGGCCGGGTTCCACAGCACGAGATCGGCCCGCTTGCCGACCTCCACCGAGCCGATATGCTTCGACAGCCCATGCGCGATCGCCGGGTTGATCGTGTATTTGGCGATGTAGCGCTTGACCCGGAAATTGTCGTTGTCGCCCGTCTCCTGCGCCAGCCGCCCGCGCTGGATCTTCATCTTGTGCGCCGTCTGCCAGGTGCGGATCGCCACCTCGCCGACGCGCCCCATCGCCTGGCTGTCCGACGCGATGATCGAGAAGGCGCCCATGTCGTGCAATATGTCCTCCGCCGCGATCGTCTCCTTGCGGATGCGGCTCTCGGCGAATGCGATGTCTTCCGGGATCGACGGCGACAGATGGTGGCAGACCATCAGCATGTCGAGATGCTCTTCCAGCGTGTTGACCGTGTAGGGCCGCGTCGGGTTGGTCGAGGAGGGGATGACGTTCGGCTGGCTCACCACCTTGATGATGTCGGGCGCATGCCCGCCGCCGGCGCCCTCCGTGTGGAAGGCATGGATGGTGCGCCCTTTGATGGCGGCCACCGTGTTCTCGACGAAGCCACTCTCGTTCAGCGTGTCGGTGTGGATCATCACCTGGACGTCGTAATCGTCGGCGACCGCCAGGCAGTTGTCGATCGCGCCGGGCGTCGTGCCCCAGTCCTCGTGCAGCTTGAGCGAGGAGGCGCCGGCCTCCACCATCTCGACCAGCGCGCCCGGCAGCGAGGCATTGCCCTTGCCGGATAGGCCGATATTCATCGGAAAGGAATCCATCGCCTGGATCATGCGGCCAATGTGCCAGGGTCCGGGCGTGCAGGTGGTGGCGAGCGTGCCGTGCGCCGGCCCCGTGCCGCCGCCCAGCATCGTCGTGACGCCCGACATCAGCGCTTCCTCGATCTGCTGCGGACAAATGAAGTGGATGTGCGAGTCGAAGCCGCCGGCGGTCAGGATCTTGCCCTCGCCGGCGATCGCCTCGGTGCCGGGCCCGACGATGATCGTGACGCCCGGCTGGGTGTCCGGATTGCCGGCCTTGCCGATGGCGTAAATGCGGCCGTCCTTCAGTCCTACATCGGCCTTGTAGATGCCGGTGGCGTCGACGATCAGCGCATTGGTGATGACAGTGTCGACCGCGCCACCCGCCCGGGTGACCTGCGATTGCCCCATGCCGTCGCGGATGACCTTACCGCCGCCGAACTTCACCTCCTCGCCATAGGTCGTGAGGTCACGTTCGACCTCGATGAAGAGCTCGGTGTCGGCGAGGCGGACCTTGTCGCCGGTGGTCGGGCCGAACATCTGCGCATAGGACGATC
>JAUYMV010000039.1 GCA_030698645.1 Mesorhizobium sp. | reverse complement strand
GAACACGCCGAGGGACCGAAACTCCGCCGCGTCTCGCTGATCGTCGATGCGCTCGACGCCGACGTCATGGGCGACGAGCCGATCTGGGCCAGGGTCAACGGCACCGACTACGGCACCGTCGGCAAGACGCACGATTTCGGCGCGCCGCGCTTTGGACCGGACGGCGCCGAAATCCGCGGCTCGGAGGCGGCAACGGGCGCGTCCGCCGTGCGCGGCCTGCATGACGGCGAGTGGTCGGTGGTCGGCTGGGTGACGTCGGGCGGCTATGCCCATTTCGTCGAGAAGTCGATGGCGCAGGGCTATGTCCCGGCGGCTTTGGCGACTGACGAGAGCGCGGGCATGTTCGAGATCGAGATCCTGGGCGAGCGCCGCCCGGCGCGGATCAATATCGAGGCGCCGTTCGATCCAGGCGGCGAGAAGATGCGCGGGTGATGGACGACAGGCAGGTAGTGGTGTTGACTGCCTGCCGAGACAGCCGGCGGTTTGCGCAGGCTTGGAGGATGAGATGCCGTCGGAACCGCGATCCCCTCGCCTGGCCGTCTTGATCGACGCCGACAACGCTTCGGCCAAGATCGCAGATGGGCTTTTCGAGGAAATCGCGAAAATCGGCGAAGCGAGCGTACGCCGAATTTACGGCGACTTCGCCAATCCTCGGTCAAAATCCTGGGCCGACACCTTGTCGAAGCACGCCATCATTCCCCAGCAGCAATTTGCAAACACGGTCGGCAAAAATGCATCGGACATCACGCTGGTGATCGACGCCATGGATCTCCTCCACAGTGGACGTTTCGACGGCTTCTGTCTGATCTCCTCGGACAGCGATTTCACGCGGCTCGCCGCCCGTATTCGCGAGCAGGGCGTCGACGTGTTCGGCTTCGGTGAGCAAAAGACGCCTGAAAGTTTCCGGCAGGCGTGCCGCCGCTTCATCTACACGGAAAATCTGCTGCCGACGGCGCAAACGGAGTCTGCAGATCCAGGCACGCCTGTGAAATCGCTGCAACCGCCAAGCGCGGCGGTGCCGACGATCCGAAAGATCATCGCACAGATGGACACCGAGGACGGCTGGGTGCCGCTTGGAGCGGTCGGAACGCAACTCGCCAACCTGGCCTCGGATTTCGATCCCCGCACCTTCGGCTTTCGAAAGCTGAGCGACCTTGTGCGCAAAACCAACGCCTTCGAACTCGACCAGCCCAAGGGCGGTGTAATGCGGGTTCGCTTAAAGAGGGCAGCAGCGAAGTCAAACGAGCAGAGTCCGGTCAGTTGACCACCACCTTCTCCGCCACCGAAAAATCAGGCCGTTCGAGGGCGGAGGGCAGGCCTCCGCAGCGACCGCGCCCAAACGACTTTCATCGGGCGCTGCTTTACACTATGTTTTCGCATAGAAGCTCTACTGGCAGGCTGAACGATGGCCGAACCCGATCTGAAATTGTTGCAAACGATGGTTCAGCGCGTCTTGGACGAGCAAAAGTCCTTCCGGGAATTCCTCGAGGTGCAGTTCGCCCTGGTCCGCAGCCGCGACTTCCGCGTCGAGGGCCACGACGTCGAATTGCGCGGTATCGAAACGTTGTTGGCCGGGCACGAGCGCCGCATTGCCGCGCTGGAGGCCAAGGCGCCGGCAGAGTAGACCGGGCGCGTCCGAGCACACTGCGCGTGCCGCGGACGATTTCGCCATGAGTGACGCGTCGCCGTCCGGCAGCTTCGGCCGCCACCGCAAGATCATGCCATTCGATCCGGCCAGCGAAGCAGCCCTGCGCGCCGCTTCGCGCGAGAAAGCCGCTTCCCTCAACCAGCACGTCCTCGGCTATGGCGCGCTGGCAGAGGCGGAGTGGGCCGCTGCCGGCATAGCCGCGCCTGACTTGCCGGCCATGCGACGCTATCGCCTCGACCGCATCCGCGCCGAGCTTCGCCGCCGCGGCTATGCCGGCGCCCTGCTCTACGATCCGGTCAACATCCGCTACGCGACCGACTCCACCAACATGCAGCTCTGGGTGGCGCACAACCCGACGCGGCACTGTTTCGTGGCAACCGACGGCCCCGTCGTGTTGTTCGACTATTTTTCCTGCGAGCACCTGTCGGATCATTCGGGCGTCGTCGACGAAGTGCGGCCGGCGGTCTCGTGGATGTATATGTATGGCGGCGAGCTGACCGAGATGAAGGTACGCCGCTGGGCGGCCGGCATCGCCGATCTGGTGCGCGAGCATGGCGGCGGCAACGCCCGCATCGCGGTGGATCATCTGAACCCGGAAGGCGTCGCGGAACTGGCGCGGCTCGGCGTCACCGTCGGCAACGGCGAGGCCGTTATGGAGACCGCGCGGCTGATCAAGTCGCCCGACGAAATCCTCGCCATGCGCCGCGCCATTGTCGCCTGCGAGGCTGCAATGGGCGAAATGCGGGCCGCGCTCGTGCCCGGCATCACGGAAAACGCACTCTGGGCGGAACTCCACCGCGCCAACATCGTGCGCGGCGGCGAGTGGATCGAGACCCGGCTTCTGTCCTCCGGCCCGCGCACCAATCCGTGGTTCCAGGAATGCTCCGCGCGGATCATAGAGGCGGGTGATCTCGTCGCCTTCGACACCGATTTGATCGGCCCCTACGGCTTCTGCGCCGACCTCTCGCGCACCTGGCT
>JAUYMV010000031.1 GCA_030698645.1 Mesorhizobium sp. | reverse complement strand
GTCCCGCATCGTTGAGTAGCTTCCTGTCATCAGTCGTCGAATGGTTCGTTCTGCCAGGTCACGGTCGCGAAATGCAGCGTCGTGCCGCCTTTGAGATTCGACATCGACTTGCGCAGGAAATCGGTCATTACGGGCCAGCGATAGAAGACCCGCAGCATGTTCTTGGACATGGAGGGGCCTGGCGTCACAGCGAAACCCGTCGTGTCGATATCCTTGTCGGTGGTGAGCTTGATGCGCACCTTGGCGGCATCCGCAAAAGTCGCAAACTCCCGTAGATCGACTTCGAGCCCTGGGCATCCTGCCGTGACGATGATTTCGAGGTCATTGCATATGAGGGCTTTCAGCGAGGCCTTGGTGACGTCGGCTGCCTTGATCTGGCCGGTGCGCAACTGACGGGCGACGCTGTCGGTCGCGTTCGCCAGCAATTGCTGACCCGCAAATGAGATGCAGCTTTCCAGAATGGCGAACAGGAGCAGCGAGAAGGGCAGGGCGAGGAGGCTGAACTCGATCGCCACGTTGCCCTTGCGGCTGCGCATAAATCGCGAGATCAGCCAGCGCCGTGGCGCGTCGCCTGATGTCTCGCTGTTGACGGGCAATCCCCGTGAAATCATCTCTCGCACCCTGCCGTTCCGAGCGTTACTTCGCGAAGAATAGCGTTGAATGGTTGCGATACCGTTCCCGGCGCCGGTAAAAGTCGGTTGGAGTGCTTCAGCAAGTTCTAACCACGGGCCGACGCCGGGTCGGCGGGCGGGAAGCGGCCTACTGGCTGGAGCTCATCTCCGCTTCGGACTGACGCTCGGCGTCACTCTTGTAGGAGCTCTCGCACAGTGGCGTACACGACAGGGTCTGCACCTGCGCGCGACGGTAGACGCGCACCGATCGCGCGTCCTGGCGTGTCACGTAGACCTGCTCGTCGACGATCGGAGCGCCGTCGCTGTCGAGCACCACGAGGTTGGTCACACCGAAGCCTTTCCCGGTGAGCACGACCGTGGTGGCATCCTGAACCGATGCGTCGGCGATCAGCGGATTGCCGATCACAATGGTGTCGGCCGGCCGCGCCAGCTTGACGATCTTGGCCTGGTTCATGATCACCTGGATGCCGCTATCGGCTCCAGCCGGGACCGCGAGACAGCCGAGCGCAAGCGCGGCGAGAGCGGCCATCTTCATGGTCTGGACGGCGGAACGAGCCATATCGGCCTCCTCGGTGCAAAAGCTTGAACAGAAGATGAAGGGGATTGGTGAATCTTACGTTAAGGGGCGCCCCCTTGTGTGCGCGCAGGTCGCAACGGCGAGCTCAGCATGATTTATTTCGCGCGCTCGCGCGAGCGCGCGTGACGATCCCGCGATGACGAGGCTGTGGAGGGGGGCCTTCCCTTATCGGCCGATTAACCAAGCAATCGGGTTGCGACGCGAAAGGTTTTGGTAAGCCTGTTCCTTAAGCCGATTGAAAGAGCTTCCCGATAGTTTGCAGCCATCCGATCGACACGTCAGAAACCGTTGACGGAATGTGCTGTTAACATGTGGAGTAGGAGTTCTCAAATGACCAAGCTTATCGTACGCTTTGTGAAGAATGAATCCGGCGCAACCGCCATCGAATACGGCCTGATCGCGGCTCTCATCGCGCTCGCCATCATGGTCGGCGCTGGCCAGCTCGGCGACTCGCTGGACAACAAGTTCAAGAACATCGCCAACACGCTCGACTCGGCGGGTTGATAACACTTCCGGCTCCGGCCGGAACCAAAGAAGGGCCGCGCCGCAGGGCGCGGCCCTTCTCGTTTCAAGGACTGCATACCGTCCCTTTCATCATTGGTTAAACGCGCTTCGCTATCCTTTGGCAGATCAGGCACCAGCGGAACATACCCATGCTCGTAGCAGCGATTTTCGTCGTTTTTCCGTTCTGCATGGCCTACGCGGCCGTCTCCGACGTCCTGTCGATGACGATCGCCAATCGTGTGTCGATGCTGCTGGCGGTGACATTCTTGATCGTTGCGCCGCTGACTGGCATGGAGTGGCAGGTCTACGCCATGCACATTGCCGCGGCTGTCGCGGTGCTTGCGGTAACGTTCACGCTGTTCGCTATCGGCGGCATGGGCGGCGGCGACGCCAAGCTCCTCGCGGCGACCGCGCTTTGGATGGGCCTCGGCCCCGATCTCATGCAGTATCTGGTCTACTCCGCCTTCGCCGGCGGCGTGCTTACGCTGCTTATTCTGTCGTACCGGCGCTCGCCGCTGTCGGTTTACACCGGCCACAATGCGTTTCTGCGCAATCTGGCCGACAAGGACGAAGGCGTTCCCTACGGCATCGCGCTCGGCATTGGCGGCCTCGCCGTCTATCCGGACACCGCCCTGGTGCAATGGGCTCTGGAACGCCTTGCATCCATGTGACGGGTGCACGGCATTTGCGTAAACCTTGAATTAATCACGATCGTAAGCATTCCATTAACCTTGTTTTGACGATTGGCGGGTCATTGTCGGCCTCGGTGAAGTGGTTTGCCGAGTACGAGGTCCGGCCATGGTTGCATCACGAATAATCATTCTTGGCGTTGCCGTCGCCGCGGCGGGCGGTGCCGGCTATATCGCGAAGAACATGACGGCTGCGCCGCCGCCACAGGTGGCTGTCGACACCGCGCCGCGGGAGCCGGCCGTTCCGCTTGCCGAAGTGCTGGTCCTTGCCAAGGACCTCCCGATGGGCGCCGCCATCGAGGACGAGCTGACCTGGCAAGCCTGGCCCGCCGCAGCGACAAACGAAAATTTCATCCTGCGAAGCCAGGAACCCGACGCGCTCGAAAAGATGAAGGGATCGGTCGCCCGCCTGGCGATGTATTCCGGCGAGCCGCTGCGCAAATCCAAGCTGATCGGCGCCGGCCAGAGCTTCATGTCGTCCATCCTGCCATCCGGCATGCGGGCCATCGCCACGCAGATCGCCGCCGATACGGCGGCGGGCGGCTTCATTCTTCCCAATGATTATGTCGACGTGATCATGACGCGGCGCGCCGAAGGTGCGGCCGCGGGCGGCGGCGGCTTCTCGACGGAAACCATCCTGAAGAACATCCGCGTTCTGGCGATCGACCAGGCCATTCAGGAAGACGAGGAAGGGCGCAAGGTCAAGGTCGGCGAGACCGCGACTCTTGAGCTGACGCCTCAGCAAGCCGAGATCATCACTGTCGCACAACAGATGGCTGACCGTCTGACCCTGGCGCTGCGCTCGGTCGCCGACGCGCAGGAAGCGCCAGGCCCACAGGCCGACTATCTCGTCTCGGGCGACGGCCGGCGTGGCACGGTAAGACTCATCAAGCAGGGTGAAGTCTCTGAAGTGGGGGCCAGAAAGTGACTCAGAATCAGAATCTTCCGACAATCGCGGCGACTTGCGCCGGTCGCGCGTCGCTGTCCCGGATGGCAACGACCCTGCTGGCGGTTGCCACCTTGGCCACCCCGGTATCGACATTCCTGTCGGTCGCGCCGGTCGAGGCCGCAAGCGGCAACGTCAAGATCCGTTCGACCGCGGCGGGAAGCCAGCGCGTCAAGCTGGGTCTGAACAAGTCGGTCGTGATCGACTTGCCCGAAGATGCCTACGATATACTCGTCGCCAATCCGGCGGTCGCCGATGCGGTCACGAGAACCGCGCGTCGCATCTATCTCTTCGGCAAATCGGTGGGCGAGACGAACATCTACGTATTCGGTCCGAATGGTGAGCAGATCGTCAGCCTCGACCTTGCGGTCGAGCGCGACGTTGCGGGACTGCAGGAATATCTGAAGCGCTTTATCCCCAATTCCGAAATCACCGTCGAATTGCTCAACGACAACGTCGTCCTGACCGGGACGGTGGAGACGCCGCTCGATGCCAAGCGTGCCGCCGACCTCGCGAAGATCTTCGTTACCGGCGGTGAAGCGACGACCGGGCAGTATTCGCAGACGGCGGCTGGCGGCGACGCGACCGGCGGCGTCGACATCGACAATCCCGACAGCGCGCGTCAGGTCAGCAAGATCGTCAATCTTCTGAAGATCATCGGCGAGGACCAGGTGACGCTGAAGGTCACCGTGGCGGAAGTCAGCCGTTCGGTGATGAAGCAACTCGGCGTCAACATGCTGGCGTCCGGCAGTTCGAATGGCATTACGTGGGGCGCGATCGGCGACAGCTTCGCCGGCCTCGGGAAACCGCTCTCGCATACGGGTGCCTCGATAGCCACTTCGTCGATCCAGGCCTATCTGAACGCGATGGAACAGTCGGGGGTCATGAAGACCCTGGCGGAACCGACCCTGACGGCGGTGTCGGGCGAACAGGCGACGTTCCGCGTCGGTGGGGAGTTCAACATCGTCACCGGGCACTCCGTGGACAATGAAGCGAACTCGATCACCTATGATATCGAGAAGCTCGAATATGGCATCGGCCTCGAATTCAAGCCGGTCGTCCTGTCGCCGGGGCGAATCAGCCTGAAGATCCGCACCTCGGTCTCCGAGCCGACGACAGAGGGATCAGTCAGCCTGTCGGCCGGTGTGAATACCCCGGGAACGAATATCCTTTCGATCCGCAAGCGTCTCGCCGACACCACCGTCGAATTGCCGTCCGGCGGTTCGATGATGATCGCCGGCCTGGTGCGCGACGATATCCGCCAGGCTGTCAACGGCATGCCGGGCCTGTCCAAGATCCCGGTCCTCGGCACGCTGTTTCGCAGCCGCGACTTCGTGCGCAACGAGACCGAACTGGTCATCATCGTCACGCCCTATCTGTCGCGGCCGGTCGCGCGCACCGCGCTCGCCAAGCCCGACGACAATTTCAATGCCCCGAGCGACGGCGCCGGCTTCTTCCTCGGCCGCGTCAACCGGGTCTATGGCAGCATGAAGACCGATCTTCCGAACGGGCGCTATCACGGCGTCGTCGGCTATATCTACAAGTGAGCGGGGAACGCGTATCATGTCCGCAATCGTTTCGATAATCCCTCCCGGTCGGCCAAAGCGCAGACTGGTGCTGCCGTTGCTAGCGGCGACCGGCGTCGCGCTCCTGTCCGGATGCGGGGCTCTCAGAACCGACCACGTCACGGTCGGTGCCGTTCCCGACGACTACCGGACGAACCATCCGATCGTCGTCGGCGAGAAGCAGGAGTCGATCGACGTTCCGGTCGCCGTGGACGGATACCGCCTGACGCGCGGCCAGCGAGACGTCGTCGAGGGGTTTCTTTACCCCTATGACCGCAAGGCCGCGTCGCCGGTGACAATCTTGGTTCCCGACGGCGCTGCAAACAGCGCCGCAGCTTCGTCGGTCGTCGTCGAACTCGGGCGCGCCATGCGCCGTCAGGGCGTCACCAACGTCTTCGTCCAGTCCTATCAGGTCGGCCAGCCGGACGTCTCGGCGCCGCTGCGTGTGACCTATACGGCCATCCGCGCCTCGACCGGCAAGTGCGGCCGTTGGCCCGAAGATCTGAACGACAATCCGGAGAACCGGCACTGGGCGAATTTCGGCTGCTCCTACCAGAACAATCTGGCGGCCCAGATCGCTGATCCGCACGATCTCCTCGGCCCCCGCCGGTCGACGGAAATCGACGCGGAAAACCGGACGGTCGCGATCGACACCTATCAGAAACAGAAGACCGTTTTCGAGTCGACGATCAACTACGACCAATAGAGCGGATGACGAGGCCGACGCGATGACCAATCTTGCCTACGACACCGATCAGGCTGCGCCGACCGTTCCCGAGGCGGATATCCCGGCGATGGATCAATTGCGCCCGATCCCGCGCATCTCGATCCAGGCCTTCTGCGAGACCGAAGGTGTTGCCAAGCCGATCGAGCGTGCCGGCGATGACCGCCGGATGGCTAAGGCCCATCTGAAGGTGCATATGGGCGGCTTGGAGACCGCCATCGAATTCTACCAGACGGCGCCTACCCCCAATCTGGTGATCCTGGAATCGCGTCGTGAACCGCGCGAACTCATCGAGTCGCTTCGTCGGCTGGCGGAAGTCTGCGATGCGTCCACTAAGGTCGTCGTCATCGGGCACTATAATGATGTCTGGCTCTACCGCGAGCTGATCAAGTTCGGCATCTCCGAATATGTCGTGGCGCCGGTGTCGCTCGCCGACATCATCGGCGTCATCTCGTCGATCTTCGTCAATCCCGATGCAGAGCCGCTCGGTCGGACGATCGCCTTCATCGGCGCCAAGGGCGGCGTCGGTTCGTCGACCGTCGCCCACAATGTCGGCTGGAGCATTTCTACCCTCTTCAAGTCGGAGGTGGTCGTCGCCGACATGGATCTGCCGTTCGGCACCGCCAACATCAATTTCGACCAGGATCCCGCACAAGGCATCGCCGAGGCGGTCTTTTCGCCTGAACGCATCGACGAGGTCTATCTCGATAGACTGCTGGCGCAGTGTTCGGAGAACCTCTCGCTGCTGGCGTCGCCGTCGACCCTCGATCGGATATACGATTTCGAACCCGATGCGTTCACGCAGATCATCGAGATCGCGCAGCGCAGCGCGCCGAGCGTCGTGCTCGACGTGCCGCATGTCTGGAACGGCTGGACGAAGACGACGCTTGTCCAGGCCGACGAGATCGTCATTACGGCGACTCCGGAACTGGCGAATCTGCGCAACACGAAGAACCTCGTCGACATGCTGAAAAAGCTTCGGCCGAACGATGCTCCGCCGAGGCTCGTGCTCAACCAGTGCGGCATGCCGAAGCGGCCCGAGATCACCGCCGCCGATTTCGCCGAACCGCTCGGTATCCAGCCACTCGCGATCATTCCGTTCGACCCGCTGTTCTTCGGAAACGCGGCAAACAACGGCCGGATGCTCGGCGAGATGGACCCCAAGAATGCGATCGTCGGGATGATTGCCGAGATGGCACATGTGCTGACCGGCCGCAGCGAGATCAAGGTCAAGAAGAAGCAAGGGCTCGACGCTCTTCTGGGCCGATTGAAAAATCTGAAAAAGTAGTCGCGCGAAGCGAGACGGGTTCGTCGATATGTTTGGCAAGAGGGGCAATGATGGTGGGGCTGGCGTATTGGACACGCGTCCACCGCCGCCGGCTGTCGTCAACAAACCGGTAACCCCGGCTCCGGACGCCGCAGCGCCGGCCACGCCTGTTGTGCAGGCCGCACCGCCGAGGGTTTCTCCTTCCTCGGCGCCGGCGGCGCCGAAGCGCACTTATGATATTCCGCAACCGGCTGCCGAGCCCCGCAAGTCGCCGACGCGCGAGCGCAGCGAGTCCTACTACGACACCAAGAGCCAGGTCTTTTCCGCGCTCATCGATACGATCGACCTGTCCCAGCTTGCCAAGCTGTCGCCGGACAGCGCGCGAGAGGAAATTCGCGATATCGTCAACGATATCATCGCGATCAAGAATTTTGCGATGTCGATCGCCGAGCAGGAAGATCTGCTGGAGGACATCTGCAACGACGTGCTCGGCTATGGCCCGCTCGAGCCTCTGCTGGCGCGCGACGACATCGCCGACATCATGGTCAACGGCGCCAAGCAGGTTTTCATCGAGGTCAACGGCAAGGTCGAACAGACCGGTATCCGGTTCCGCGACAACCAGCAGCTTCTCAATATCTGTCAGCGCATCGTCAGCCAGGTGGGCCGGCGCGTGGACGAGTCCTCGCCGATCTGCGACGCGCGTCTGCCAGACGGTTCCCGCGTCAACGTCATCGCGCCGCCGCTGGCCATCGACGGGACCGCCCTCACCATCCGGAAATTCAAGAAGGACAAGCTGACGCTCGACCAGCTGGTCAAGTTCGGCGCAATCTCGCCCGAGGGCGCCGAGGTGCTCAAGATCATCGGCCGGGTCCGCTGCAACATCATCATTTCGGGCGGCACGGGCTCGGGCAAGACGACGCTGCTGAACTGCCTGACCAACTACATCGATCGCGACGAAC
>JAUYMV010000029.1 GCA_030698645.1 Mesorhizobium sp. | reverse complement strand
TCGATCGTCACTGCGTCATCGGGAAAAATCGCGGAGGCGTGAAAAAGGGCGCCATGATGCTTGCGGCAGTCGAGGCAGTGACAAAGGCCGACCCGGTACGGGCGGCCCGACGCCACGAACCGGACATTGCCGCACAGGCATCCGCCGGTGAATTTGTTCATGCCGCATCTCCTGCATATCAAGCGGTCGGAATGCTTACATCGAACGACGCCGACATTCCATTGCGCTGCTGTGAGCGGGCGGCGTTGCCGGGAGAAGGGCGATCGTGATTTTCCTCGTTTCGCCCGGCAGAGCGCCGCGGAGCCAGATATCGCGCACTTGGGATCTCCGTCGGCTGCATCTCATTATCGCATAAGATATATTATGGAACTTACGGGAATAGTGGGGAAGCGAGCGATTGCAATGGAATCAGGCATTTGACGCCATACGTTCACTCGCGCACCGCTCTGCCGCTGCGCGGCCACGCTATTCGGCGATGTCCGCCACCACTGCCTTGGCCGCCCGCAGCAGCGCCGTCGGCTCGGCCGAGAACACGGCGTCGTGCGCGCCTGCTGCCGCCCACACGACGGGAAACGCGACCAGCGTCCGGTCGGCGAAGGTCGGCATGTCGACCAGATGGCCGATCGGCGATACGCCGCCGATGGCAAAGCCGGTGCGGTCGCGGATGTAACGCGGGTCGGCGCGCACCAGCGTTTCGCCGGCGAGCGCCGCGGCCTTGGCGGCGTCCAGCCGGTTGGTGCCGGCCACCAGGAACAGATAGAGATTTGCGCTGTCCTTGCCCTGGAAGATCAGCGATTTGACGATTTGCGCGACGTCGCAGCCGCATTGGGTTGCGGCGTCCTCGGCCGTGCGCGTCGATTCACCCATCCGGCGGATGTCGATGACGAGCCCGGCGGCGCGTGCGGCGTCGGCGACGCGATCGATGCTGCGGCTCATGCGTCCATCTCGTCGGCGTCGAACTCGATGACCATGCCGTCATAGGCCGGCTCGACATTGTCCGGCGTCGCGCGGCTGACGGCGTCATAGTCGAGCGGGATATGCATGTGCGTCAGCACGGCGTGCTTCGGATCGAGCCGATCGATCCATTCCAGCGCCTCGCCAAGCGACAGATGGCTCGGATGGCGGCGATATTGCAGCGCGTCGATGACCAGCCAGTCGAGACCGGCGAGGCGGGCCGCGGTCGCCTCGGGAAAGCCGCTGACATCGGCGCAATAGGCCAGTTTTCCGATGCGAAAACCGAGCGATACGATGTCGCCGTGCAATTGCGGCAAGGCCTCGAAAACGATCGGACCGCCCTCTCCCGTGATCGTGAATGTCGCGCCGTGCTCGATGACCTTGGCCGTCAGCATCGGCGGATAGGAGCTGCCGGCCGGTGTCTTGAAGCAGTAGCCGAACGCGTCGTCGATGCGGGCGATCGTTGGACGGTCGGCGTAGACGTCCATCATGCGCTGCTGTTCCAGCACGAAGCCGCGCAGATCGTCGATGCCGTGTATGTGGTCGGCGTGCGGATGCGTGAAGACGGCAGCGTCGAGCCGGCGAACTTCGGCCGCCAGCATCTGTTCGCGGAAGTCCGGGCCGGTATCGATCACCACGCGCGTCACGCCCGACGGTGATACACGCTCCACCATCGCCGCGGCGCGGCGGCGGCGGTTCTTCGGGTTTTGCGGGTCGCACTGTCCCCAGTCGCCGGTAATCCGCGGCACGCCCGGCGAAGAGCCGCAGCCAAGGATCGTCAGGCGCATCCGGTCGCTCATCGATCAACCGCCGAATCCGGCCGGACGCGGCGCCTTGGAGAAGAGCCTGAAGAAGTTCGCCGTCGTGATCCGGGCGATTTCTTCGCGGGTCACGCCGATCGTTTCGGCCAGCACCGCCGCGGTGTGGGCGACGAAGGCCGGTTCGTTGCGCTTGCCGCGGTGCGGCATCGGCGCCAGGTACGGCGCGTCGGTCTCGACCAGCAGCCGGTCGCGCGGGACGGCGCGGGCGATCTCGCGCAGTTCCTCGGA
>JAUYMV010000345.1 GCA_030698645.1 Mesorhizobium sp. | reverse complement strand
CCGCCGAGCCGACGCGCTCCGGACGCGGCACCTCGATGGGCGGCGCGGCCAGCGCACGCGACCGCGCCGCCGCCGGCCTCAACCCGGTCGCCGGCCTAGACATCGACCTGGAGGACGTCGGCTCGCTCGCCTCGTCCAGTGTCACCGCCACGGTCGCCGCGCTCTCCGCGCTGATCGAGAGCGGCAATCCGCTGCACAAGAATGGCGAGCTCTGGGTGCCGCATCGCCCCGCCCGGCCCGACAAGTCGGAAGGCGGCATCGCTATCCAGATGAAGTCCGAGTTCGAGCCGGCCGGCGACCAGCCGACCGCGATCAAGGACCTTGTCGAGGGCGTCCAGTCCAACGAGCGCACCCAGGTCCTGCTCGGCGTCACCGGCTCGGGAAAAACCTTCACCATGGCCAAGGTGATCGAGGCGACGCAGCGCCCGGCTTTGATCCTTGCGCCGAACAAGACGCTCGCCGCCCAGCTCTATGGCGAGTTCAAGCACTTCTTCCCGGACAACGCGGTCGAGTATTTCGTCTCCTATTACGACTACTACCAGCCGGAGGCCTACGTCCCGCGCACCGACACCTATATCGAGAAGGAATCCTCGATCAACGAACAGATCGACCGCATGCGCCACTCGGCGACGCGCTCGCTCCTGGAGCGCGACGACGTCATCATCGTCGCCTCGGTGTCCTGCATCTATGGTATCGGCTCGGTCGAGACCTACACCGCGATGACCTTCCAGATGGCGGTCGGCGACCGGCTCGACCAGCGCGCGCTGCTCGCCGACCTCGTCGCCCAGCAATACAAGCGCCGCGACATGGATTTCACCCGCGGCTCCTTCCGCGTGCGCGGCGACACGATCGAGATCGTCCCCGCCCATCTGGAGGACAGCGCCTGGCGCATCACCATGTTCGGCGACGAGATCGAGACCATCACCGAGTTCGACCCGCTCACCGGCCAGAAGACCGGCGACCTGAAATCGGTCAAGATCTACGCCAATTCGCACTACGTCACGCCGCGCCCGACCCTCAACCAGGCGATCAAGTCGATCAAGGAGGAACTACAGCACCGGTTGAAGGAACTCGAGGCCTCCGGCCGCCTGCTGGAAGCCCAGCGGCTCGAGCAGCGCACGCGCTACGATCTGGAGATGCTGGAGGCGACCGGCTCCTGCCAGGGCATCGAGAACTATTCGCGCTATCTGACCGGCCGCCGCCCCGGCGACCCGCCGCCGACTTTGTTCGAATACATCCCCGACAATGCCCTCGTCTTCATCGACGAGAGCCATGTCACCATCCCGCAGATCGGCGGCATGTATCGCGGCGACTTCCGCCGCAAGGCGACGCTGGCCGAATATGGCTTCCGCCTGCCGTCCTGCATGGACAACCGCCCGCTGCGCTTCGAGGAATGGGACGCCATGCGCCCGCTCTCCGTCGCCGTCTCGGCGACGCCCGGCAAATGGGAGATGGACCAGGCCGGCGGCGTCTTCGCCGAGCAGGTCATCCGTCCGACCGGCCTGATCGACCCGCCGGTCGAGGTGCGCCCCGCCAAGGCGCAGGTCGACGACGTGCTGGGCGAGATCCGCGAGACCGCGCGCAAGGGCTATCGTTCGCTCGTCACCGTGCTCACCAAGCGCATGGCCGAGGATCTGACCGAATATCTGCACGAGCAGGGCGTGCGCGTGCGCTACATGCATTCCGACATCGAGACGCTGGAGCGCATCGAGATCATCCGCGATCTCCGCCTCGGCGCCTTCGACGTGCTGATCGGCATCAACCTGCTGCGCGAGGGCCTCGACATTCCCGAATGCGGCTTCGTCGCCATCCTCGACGCCGACAAGGAGGGTTTCCTGCGCTCGGGGACCTCGCTGGTGCAGACGATCGGCCGCGCCGCGCGCAATGTCGACGGCAAGGTCATCCTCTACGCCGACCGCATCACCGGCTCGATGGAACGCGCCATGGCCGAGACCAACCGCCGGCGCGAGAAGCAGACCGAATACAACACGCTGCACGGCATCACGCCGGAGAGCATCAAGAGCCACATCTCCGACATCCTCAACTCGGTCTACGAGAAGGACCATGTCCGCGCCGACATCTCCGGCTTCGCCGCCGAGGGCGCTCTGGTCGGCAACAACCTCAAGACGCATCTCGAACATCTCGAGAAGAAGATGCGCGACGCCGCCGCCGATCTCGACTTCGAAACCGCCGCCCGCCTGCGCGACGAGGTCAGGCGCCTGCGCGAGACCGAACTGATGATCGCCGACGACCCGATGGCGCGCGAGATGGAACACGAAGGCCTCGGCGGCCGCAGGAAGCGCGCCTCCCCACCCTCCGCCGCGCAGACACCCTCCCCCCTTGACGGGGGTCCGAAGGACGGGCGAGACACGCGGCTCGCCCCAAAGACCGGCGAAGCCGGTCGGGGTGGGGGTACGCCGCCCGAGGGCGCACGCGACGGCGCCGTTGCCACGCCCGGCGGCCTCTTCGCCAAGCCCCACCTCGACGAGATGGGCACCTCCGGCGACCATACGGTCCCCGCCGGCGCCACGACGCGTCCGCTGTTCCGCAAGAACGCGCTCGACGAAATGACCGTCCGCCGCACCGAAAAGCCGGTCGACGGCGCGCTGCCCACCAAGCCCGCGCCTGTCGTAGCCGCGCCAGGACCCGCGCCGTCCGCTCCGAACGACGCAAAACCCCTCGTCCGCGCCCGCTCCGGCGCCGGCTCCTACGAGGATGCCTCGGACCTCCGCAAGCAGAAGCGCCGCCCCGGCAAGACCGGCCGGCCGGGACGGTAGAGCTTCGAGGCAGGATCGCCTTCGCGAGGCCGATCCGTTGGCGATTGGCCTATCCTCTCCCCCGGGCAGGGGGAGAGGTGGCACGCGAAGCGTGACGGAGAGGGGGTGCTTCCGTGGCGCTGACGCAATTGATGACCTCGGAGCAGTTCCTTCAGCGCAGACGCTTTCAACCTCGCGCAAACCCCCTCACCGCCTCGCCTGCGGCGGCTTTGCCGCCGGGCTCGGCACCTCTCCCCCACTGCGTGGGGGAGAGGAAACGCGCGCATTGCGAAGTTGACTCTGCCTTTAAGCTCGCCCTCGACAATTGGCGTTTCCTCTCCCCCGGGAAGGGGGAGAGGTGGACCGGCGAAGCCGGGCCGGTGAGGGGGTGCTCCTGGCGCCAACGCGTCGCTGATCCCGGCTATGCCCTCAGCACTTGCCGAATGTCTTGTCGA
>JAUYMV010000025.1 GCA_030698645.1 Mesorhizobium sp. | reverse complement strand
CGCATCCGGTCATCGAGGGCGTCATGCTGAAGCGGCACGATTCGGCCTATGTGCCGGGCCGGCCGAAGGGGCCGTGGTTCAAGTGGAAGCGCGATCCGTTCACGGTCGACGCGGTGCTGATGTATGCACAGCGCGGGCACGGAAAACGGTCGAGCTTCTATTCCGACTACACGTTCGGCGTCTGGGCGGGCGACGCAGACGCGCCGGAACTGGTGCCGGTCGGAAAAGCCTATTTCGGCTTCACCGACGAGGAACTGAAGCTGATCGACAAATATGTCCGCGACAACACGATCGAGCGTTTCGGGCCGGTGCGCTCGGTGCGCGCCGACCACAAACAGGGTCTCGTGCTGGAAATCGCCTTCGAGGGGCTGAACCGCTCGACGCGGCATAAGTCCGGGGTGGCGATGCGCTTTCCACGCATCTCGCGGCTCCGGTGGGACAAGCCATCGGCGGAGGCCGACCGCATCGAGACCTTGCGGGCGCTGCTGCCGGACGGCGAGCCCAGCACGGGTTAGTCCGGGATCGTGACGCGAATCTCGTAGAGTTCGAGCGCGTGGCCCTTGTTCGAAACGTCGGAGACGATGGCGATCGTGCCGGCGGCGCCGGGTGCGCCGGCGGGAACGTCGATCTCGAACAGGAGTTCGGTGCGGTCCGGCCGCACGACGTAGCGGTTGGAGCCGCAATCGCCGAGCTTGCCCAGATTGCACGACACCGAGATCTGCGTGTCGCCGCCTTCGCCCGACCGGGCGACGATGTCGAAGACGGCGCGCTTGCCGGCGAGGCGCTCCAGCACACCGGCGCCGATGTCGAAGCTGACGGGGGCGCCCGACTTGCCGGAACTGATGCGCATCAGCTGCTCGCCATTGGTCTCGACGACTTCCGCCGTCGCTCCGGCCGGCGCGGAGACGGTGGTCGGGGCGGATGGCGAGAAGACGGTTATCCAGTCCTCCAGTTCGCCTTCATCGCCCGGGCGGCGCGGCGCGGCGTCCTGGCCGCCGTTGCCATGGGTGGTTTGCGCGGCGCCGGTTCCCCTCGACCCCGACAGATCGACAAAACCAAGCTCGGCCGCCGTCCAGAACGCCAGACCGAGGATGATGAAGAGCACCAGCAGGCCGCCGATCAGCCCCCAGGGGCGGCTGCGCGGTTCGAGGTCGAGCCGGGACGCGGACGTTGCCGGGGCGCGGCCGCGCGTATCCTCGAAATCGCCATCGATGTCGCCAGGCTGCCCCGAGGGCCGCGGGGACGAGGGGGACGCGGGCCAGTCCGCGGCGGCTTCGGATGCCCCGAAGGCCGGCTCGCGGCGGTCGCTTGGGTCGCGATGGACGGCCGGCGCCGGATCGCGACGAGTTTCGGGGGCCGGGTCGCGACGGACTTCCGGGACCACCGAGACGGGGGGCGCCGCCACCGGGGCGGAGGACGGCGCGGGCGACGCTTCCGGCGCAGCCGGGATGAACTCCGATTCGATGCCGCTGATCGCCGAAAACAGGTTGCGCCGCCGGTGGTCGATCGCCTCGGATGTCAAGGCGGGATTGGCCTGCAACGCCTTTTCAAGCGCCGCGGCGGCGGAACGGTAGACCTTCTCGCGGAACGCGGCGTCTTCCGGGTCGCCCTTGGCGAATGCGTTTCTGATCGCCTGTTCGATCGCGTCCAAGCTGTCGTGTTCCCTGCGGGCCGAGCCCTATCGCGCAATCGTTAACCGCAGCCATGTGTGCAATCAACAGGCAGAGGCCCGGAGGCAGGCAGGCCCGGGCTTTGTCCACCGCCAATCGCCGGCCCCCAAGGCGCGACATCGGGCCGGTTGCGGCGGCAAATGGTTCTGCTAGAGAAGTGACGTTTACGACAACGTCAATCACATCTGCGAGCAGGCGAACCGATGGCGCTTCCCGAAATCCTGAAGAAAAACCTGCGCATCCCGGTCGTCGCGGCGCCGCTGTTCATCATTTCGCATCCGCCGCTCGTGCTGGCGCAGTGCAAGGCGGGCGTCGTCGGTTCGTTTCCGGCGCTGAACGCCCGGCCCGAGGCGCAGCTCGACGAATGGCTGGCGGAAATTTCGGAAGAGCTGGCCAGCCACAATGCGGCCAACCCGGACCGGCCGGCCGCGCCCTTCGCGGTCAACCAGATCGTGCACAAGTCGAACGCGCGCCTGCAGCACGACCTCGAAATGTGCGTGAAATACAAGGTGCCGGTCGTCATCACCTCGCTCGGCGCCGTGCCGGAGGTGAACGAGGCGGTGCATTCCTATGGCGGCATCGTGCTGCACGACATCATCCATGACCGCCACGCGCGCAAGGCGATCGAAAAGGGCGCGGACGGGCTGATCGCGGTGGCGACCGGGGCCGGCGGCCATGCCGGCACGCTGTCGCCCTTCGCGCTGATCCAGGAAATCCGCCAGTGGTTCGACGGGCCGCTGCTGTTGTCGGGCGCGATCGCCAATGGCGGCGCGGTGCTGGCCGCCCAGGCGATGGGCGCCGACCTCGCCTATATCGGCTCGCCCTTCATCGCCACAACCGAGGCGCGCGCGGCGGACGAATACAAGCAGATGATCGTCGATTCGAAGGCGGCCGACATCGTCTATTCGAACCTCTTCACGGGCATCCACGGCAATTATCTGAAGGGCTCGATCGAGGCGCAGGGCATGGACCCCGCCAACCTGCCGGTGTCCGATCCCTCCAAGATGAGCTTCGCCAACACCGACGCCAAGGCCTGGAAGCACATCTGGGGCTGCGGCCAGGGCATCGGCGCGGTGACGAAAATCGTGCCGACGGCCGAACTGGTCGACCGGCTGGCGCGGGAATATGGCGAGGCGAAGGTGAGGCTCGCAGCCTGATCAGGCCAGCGCCGCGTAGGCGCCCGTCCAGAAATCGGTGAAGTGCCCGGGCGGCTCGGGTGACTCCATGAGACGCTGAGTGAGCAAAATGCCGATCAGTCCGTGCTCGGGATCGGAATAGGCCGAAGTCCCATAGCCGCCATCCCAGCCGAATCGGCCCGGCACGTTCCAGACATTGTCGCGGCGGATCGATACGGCCATGCCGAGCCCCCAGCTCGAATGGCCGCCGAAGAACAACGGCGCGCTGTCGCGCTGCGCGGGGGTCAACTGGTCGCGCGTCATCTCCGCGACGGATTCGGGCGACAGGATTCGGATGCCGCGATAAGTGCCGCTTCCGAGCAGCATGCGACAGAAGGCGAGGTAGTCGTCGGCGGTGGAGACGATGTTTCCGCCACCGAGTTCCGCGCCTGGCGGCCGCGAACCGTCGCCTCCGCCAAGATCGCCGGCGATCGTCAAGCCGCCCTTTCCATCGCCCCTGTAGATCCGAGGCAGCCTTTCGGTCTTGGAGGGAGGGACGTAGAAGCCGGTGTCCTGCATGCCGAGCGGATCGAAGATACGCTCCTTGCAGAATGCGCCAAAGCTGGTTCCCGCCGCACGCGCGACGAGGACGCCGGCGACATCCATTCCTGTGTGATAGAGCCAGCCCTCACCCGGCTGGTGCGCGAGCGGCAGGCTTGCCACGGCGCGGATCAATTCGTCCTGCGGGCCGTCAAACATCGTCCAGCCAGGCGCAATGCCGGCGGCCGCCTGCGCATGCTGGATCGGATATCGCGGTGGCCAGATCATGATCGCGCCGAGACCGAAGCGCATGGTGAGCAAGTCGCGCAAGGTGATGGGACGGGTGGCGGGCGCAGTCTCCGTGAGCGGCGCATCGACGGATTTCAGCACCTCGCGGTTCGCCAGTTCGGGCAAATGGCGGTCGACCGGGTCATCCAGACCGAGAATGCCCTCGTCGACCAGGATCATCGCCGCTGTCGCCGTGATCGGCTTGGTCATCGAGGCGAGGCGAAAGATCGCGTCGCGGCGCATCGGCGGGCCGCCGAGCGCCATCCTGCCCGCGGTGATCTCGTGCACCTCGTCTCCACGTGCAACGAGGGCAACAAGTCCCGGCACATTGCCACTATCGACATGGGCGTGCATGGCCTGGCGCAGTTGGACAAGGCCCGTATCCGAGAACCCCCTCGTCATCGCTGTTCCCGCGGTTGCGGCACCAGCGGCGCGGCGCCATGGCAGCATTGTCGCGCCCGCGGCGGCGGCCAGAGATGCAAGTGCGGTCCTTCGCTCCATCACCGTCACCTCGACGCATGAACGGTCCATACCGCTTGCACATAGCAAGCAGTTGAAGCCAAGTCAAACCGATCCTATGTTGCAACCGGTTCATTCCAGGGACGTCCATGACCGCACCGCACCGCTCAGGCTGCCCGATCAATCTCACGCTGGAAGTGTTCGGCGACAAATGGAGCCTGCTGATCATCCGCGACATGATGTTCGGGGCGAGACGGCATTTCCGCGTCCTGCGGACCCTGTCGGAAGAAGGCAGCTCCTCGATCATTCTGGCCGACCGCCTGGGGCGGCTGGTCGCGGACGGGTTCCTGACCAAGACGGATGACCGGAGCCACAAGCAGAAGTCGATCTACAGCCTGACGGAAGCGACCATCCAGCTGCTGCCGGTGTTCGCGGCGATCGGCAGCTGGGGTCGCGCGCATCTGCCCGTGAGCGAAGAGCTGGCGATCCGCGCGGAACTGCTCGAGACAGGCGGCCCTCAGATGTGGGCACGATTCATGGACGAGTTGCGCTCCGAGCACCTTGGCGCGCCAAGACACGCCACCGGCACAACGCCCGTCCGCGAGGAACTTCAGGCCGCCTACCAGGCAATGGTGGCAAGGAACCGCGGCACACCGGCGGAGCCGGCACCGCGCTGAGGACTCAGCCGCCCATACCCTTGCGCGGCAGGTAGATGTTGGGGAAGCGGGCGCGCAGGCTGTCGTCGATGGCGCGGGGGACGTGGTCGGGGAAGTAGGTCGCGAGCACGCGCTTCTTCTCGGCGATGGCGCGCTGCAGGATGTCGGGGCGGCCCTTCTCGTTCCATTCCTTCGGGCTGAAGCGGTCGGCGATGGCCGGATAGAAATACTCGGTCTGCATAAGCTTCAGCGTCTGGCCGTGGCCGAGATAGTGGCCGGGGCCGTCGAGGCAGACCTCGGTGATGCTGGCGACAGACAGCGCCTCGTCGGTGACCTCCACGCCGCGCACGCAGCGCAGGCAGTGGCCCAGCATGTCGTTGTCGATGATCAGGCTTTCGAGGCAGAAGCCAAGCAGCGAGGCGTGCATGCCGGCGGATTCGTAGATGAGATTGAGGCCGGACAGGCCGGCCATCACATTGGTGATGCCCTTTTCGTAGCCGGACTGGATGTCGGGCAGCTTCGAGTCGGCCATGCCGGCGGCCGAGCCGCCCGGCAGATCGTAGAACTGCGCCATCTGCGCGCAGCACGCGGTGAGCAGTGCCTGTTCGGCCGAGCCGCCCGACATGGCGCCGGTGCGCAGATCGGAGACGAAGGGCCATGTGCCGAAGATGCAGGGATGGCCCGGCTTGATGGCGTTGACGTAGACGAGGCCGGCGAGCACCTCGGACACCGCCTGCACGACCGCGCCGGCAATGGCCGCGGGAGCCGTCGCGCCGGCCTGACCGGCCGAGAGCAGCAGGATCGGAATACCGCCCTCGACGCAGGCTTCGAGCACGCCGCAGGCGTCCTCGGCGAACTTCATCGGCGGCACGACGAAGCAGTTGGAGTTGGAGACGAAGGGGCGCGCGCGGAAGTTTTCCTCGCCGCCGGCGATCGCATAGAGCATTTCGAGCGCCGGGCCGACATTCTCGCGCACCGTGAACGAGGTGCCGACATGCTTGGTGGTGCCCATGACGCAGGCGTAGAGCGTGTTCAGATCCATGTCGAAGGGATCGACCACGTCGCGCGGCACCATCGGGCGCTGGAAGAAGTGGATGTTGTCGAGCTGGTCGACGATGCGCGCGGCATCATAGATGTCCTGCAGCAGGGATTCGCGGTATTCGCGCTTCTCGACGTCGACAAGGTGCACGGCCGCACCCGCCGTGCCGTAGTGTACGCGCTTGCCCTGGACCAGCATGTCGTGCTTCGGATCCTGGCCGTGCAGCGTGAAGTTGCGCGCCGCCTTCGCGATGGTCTCGAGCACCAGCGCGCGCGGAAAACGGATGCGGCCATCGGCTTCGGAAAAGCTCGCGCCGGCCCTTGTGCACGCCTCGATGCAGCTCGGAATGCCGTTGGCGAAGCCGACCGTTTCGAGCAGCGTCAGGACCGCTTCATGGATGCGCTCGAGGTCGGACTGCTTGAGCGGCGTGTAGCGGCCACCCTCCATGCCGGCGCGGATCGGCTTGACGTCCTCGGCAAGCGGGGCTGCCCGCATCGCGCGGCGCGCTTCGCGACCGCCCGAACGGCGCGCGCGATTGAGATCGATCGTGTCCTGCGGCTGCAAGGCAACGCTCATGTCGGTCTTCCCCTGGTTCGCGTGTCCGGTCTTGAGAGCCGGACTACAACGTATCGCTCGACATCAGTCTTGCGCCGGGAGAAGCCCGCCGAAAAGCCCCCGCCTTGGGCCACAGCGTGAGGCCCGGATGAGCCAAGTCGAGGTCAGGCGGCAGCGGGTCGCCGGCCGGCGGCGGTCGCCAGTTCGCGAATGCCGGGCTCGATGTGCTGCAGCGCAATCGACGAGATGCCGAGCCGGAGAAAGTTGGTCGGCTTGTCGGGGCCGTCGAAGAAGCGGCCGCCGGCCTCGACGAGAACGCTGCGCGCGCTGGCCATTTCGGCCAGCGACGCGGCGTCGTAGCCGCGCGGACCTTCCAGCCAGACCGACGTTCCGCCGGGCGTGTCGGCCGCCTTCCATTCGGGCAGGAAGGCCGCGACCGCCTGGATCAGGCGCTTGCGCCGTTCGGTGAATGCGGACGACAGCTTGCGCACCAGGGCCTCGTGATGGCCAAGCGAGAGGAAGAGCGCCACGGCGCGCTGATTGTTGGCCGGCGGGTGGCGCAGCATGAAGCGGCGCAGCGCGCGCAGTTCGGCGACGAGTTCCGCCGAGGCGACGATGTAGCCGAGGCGCAGGCCCGGTGCGAGCGTCTTCGACATGGAGCCGACATAGACGACGCGGCCGGAGCGATCGAGGCTCTTCAGCGCCTGCTGCGGCGCCTCGTCGACGAGCTGGCTGTCATAGCCGTCCTCGATGATGATCTGGTTGTTCTGCTGGGCATTGGCCAGCAATTGCGCGCGACGCTCGTCGCTGAGCGCGACCATGGTGGGGCAATGGTGGCTTGGCGTCGTGAAGACGAAGCCGCAATCCGCCGGGATCGACTGGACCTTGAGCCCGTCCCGATCGACCTCGACCGGCACGATATCCGCGCCCGCCAGGCGAAACACGCTGCGCGCGTCGGGATAGCCCGGGTTTTCCATCGCCACGCGCGAGCCCTTGCTCATCAAGAGCGTCGCCAGCATGTAGAGCGCGTTCTGGGCGCCGAGCGTGATGATGATCTCGTCGGGATTGGCGAAGATGCCGCGCCTGGGCAGCAGGCGCGCCTGGATCTGCTCGATCAGCGCCGGATCGTCCTGGTCGACCATGTCGGCCGCCCAGTTGCGGATTTCCAGCACGGCCAGCGCCATGCGGTTGCATTCGCGCCATTCGGCGGTTGGAAACAGCGCCGGGTCGAACTGGCCGTAGACGAAG
>JAUYMV010000021.1 GCA_030698645.1 Mesorhizobium sp. | reverse complement strand
GCCGAGGCGCTGGAACTCGGCGGCCTGCACGCCGATCCAGTGGCTGGCGAAGTCGCGGCATTCCTGGCGGAATTCGTTGACCGGCACCTCGTCCTTGTTCTTGCCGGCGGCGCGGTACTTCTCCTCGATCTTCCACTCGATCGGCAGGCCGTGGCAGTCCCAGCCGGGCACGTAGTTGGAATCGAAGCCGCGCATCTGGAACGAGCGGGTGATGACGTCCTTGAGGATCTTGTTCAGCGCGTGGCCGATGTGGATGTTGCCGTTGGCGTAGGGCGGGCCGTCATGCAGCACATATTTCGGCCGACCGGCCGCGTCTTCGCGCAGTCTCTTGTAGAGCCCCATCTCCTGCCAGCGCGCCACGATCAGCGGCTCCTTCTCGGGCAGGCCGGCGCGCATCGGAAATTCCGTCTGCGGCAGATAGAGGGTCTTGGAATAGTCGAGTTTCTCGGACGTGTCGGTCATGGGTTCACCGTGTCGGCGGCCTGGAGCGCATATGCTCCGGCGAAAAATCGGAAGGAAACGGAAATGCGCGGAGACCGCGCAGGCGCAGTCCCGGCGCCCGCCACGGCGTCACGCCGCCGGCAGGACCGGGCCGGTAATTCGTATGGCGGGCGCGAAAACGCGGAAATTGCTCATGGCGGCGTATTTAGACGAGGATCACGCGAGAATAAAGGGCGCATTTCACCATACCGCCTCATCCAGCCGGTCGAAGATCAGCCGCTTCATCTGGCGCGTCACGAATGCGGGAAACAGCCAGCCGGCCAATGCGAAGAGTTTCGGACCGGCGCCGGGAATGACCAGGCGGCGATGGCCAAGGGTGGCATCGAGGATCGCCCGCGCCGCCTGTTCCGGGGGCATCCGCCGCGCGGCGTCGGCGCCGGGCGGCGCGTGGCGCTCGGCCTGCGCGGTGCGTATCGGGCCCGGGCAGGCCAGCGTGACAGAGACGCCGTGCGCGGCGAACGGCTTTCGCACGCCCTTCGCATAGGCGGCGACGACATCCTTCGACGCGGCATAGACGGCCGCGCCCGGATAGCCGGTGAAATGCGACAGGGACGAGATGAAGCAGAGATGCCGCTCGACGGCGCCGGCCTGCATCAGCGCGGTTGCGAAGACCAGCGGCGTCTCGGCGTTCACAGCGAGCAGCCGCAGGCAGGCGTCGAGCGGGATGTCCTCGAAGCGCCCGGTCGCGCTGGCGCCGGCATTGAAGATGGCGAGCTCATAGGGACCGGCGGCCAGGATCGCCGGAAGGGTGCGGTCGACCGCATGGCGGTCGGCAAGATCGCAAGTGACGTGCAGCATGGCCGGTTGCGCGGCGCCGCCCGACCGGTCGACCGACACGACCTGATAGCCGCGCTGCAGCAGCAGATCGGCTAAGGCGCGGCCGAGGCCATTGCTGCCGCCGGTGAGGAGCGCCCGCTTCATCGCTTCATCCAGGTCGTGAGGCTGTCGGCGGCCGCGTAGCGCGCGAACGGGATGGTGACCGGCGAGCGGCCGGATGCGATCGCCGCCTCGATGCGCGCGGCCGTGGTTTCGGGCCGCGCGAACATGCGTCCGATCGGTCCCGGATCATGGCCGGCCTTCTCGTGCATGCCGGTCGCCGTCGGTCCCGGATGCACGATCTGAACGGCGACGCGGCCGCGCCACTCCTCGCGCAGCGCGCGCGCCAGTCCGTCGAGACCGGCCTTGGACGCGGCATAGCTGGCGAAACCCGGCGCTCCGCGATGCGCGGTCGAGCCGACCAGCACGAGCTTGCCGGAGGCGTTTTCGAGAAACGGCAGGAGCGTCTGCGCCAATGCGATCGCCGCGGCCAGGTTGACGTCGAGCGTGACGCGGATCGATTGCGCACTCTCTGTCGCCGGATCGAGCGCATGGCCGGCGCCAGCGTTCAACACCGCGAGGTCGAGCCTGTCCCAGCCGAGCCGGTCGAGCGCCCCGCGCACCGCCCCGGCGGCGGCTTCGGGCGACGACTGGTCGGCCGCGACATAGGCGGCGCCCGGAGGCAGCCGATCGCGAACCGCGGCGTGTTCCTGGCGCCCGGTCAGCAGCAGGTCGGCGCCCGCGGCGCGGCGCCTCGCCATGGCCAGGCCGATGCCGGCCGTCGCGCCGGTGATGAGGAGTCGGGATCGCATGGCGAAGCGTTGCCCTATCGCGGCTGCCGCGTCGAGGCCGGCGCGCCGCTATGCCTGAAACGTGATGGCGGCGTCGAGCGGGGAGAGCGGAACGACGCCCGACAGCAGGGCGCGGGCTTCCGCCTCGTCGCGCTTCATCTGCGCCACCAGCGGGTCGAGCCCGTCGAATTTCTCCTCGCCGCGCAGCCTGCCGAAGAACGAGACCCGGCAGGTCTCGCCGTAAAGGTCCCCCGCGAAATCGAACAGATGGGTTTCGAGGAGCGGCGCGCCATCGTCGACGACGGTCGGCCGGCGGCCGAAGCTGGCGACGCCGTCATGCAGCGACCCGTCGGCGCGGCGCAGCCGGACGGCATAGATGCCATGCTTCAGTTCCGTGCAGGCGGGCAGGACCATATTGGCGGTCGGGTAGCCGAGCGTGCGGCCGAGCTGCTTGCCGCCGACGACCTCGCCCTCGACCGCATAGCGGTAGCCGAGCAGTCCCGCCGCCGCCACCACCTCGCCGTCGGCCAGGAGCGTGCGGATATGGCTCGACGATATGACGTCGGCGCTTTCGTCGCGGAACGCGTCGATCAGCGACACGGCAAACCCGCGTGCCTCGCCGGCGGCCATGAGGAAGGCCGGACCACCGCGGCGATCCTTGCCGAAATGGAAGTCGAAGCCGGTGACGACGTGGCGGATGCCGAGGCCCGAGAGGAGTACGCGGTCGATGAACTCTTCCGCGCTCTGGCTCGCAAAGTCAGGCGTGAATGGCAGTTCGACGTTGGCGTCGAAGCCGAGCGCCTCGACAAGGTGGGCCTTCAGCGGCGGCGGGGTCAGGCGGAACAGCAGGACGTCGGGCCGGATGACCTGGCGCGGATGCGGCTCGAAGGTCAGCACGAGGGCCGGCGCGCCGAGCTTCGTCGCCTCCTGCCTGGCGCGGTCGAGAACGGTCTGGTGGCCGCGGTGGACGCCATCGAAATTGCCGATGGCGACGACGCCGCCGCGCCACTCCGGCGGCAGGGAGGCGCTGTCGCAAATGCGGCGGAACGGCATCGGCATGGTGGGCACGCCGCCTATCGCAGCCGCGGAATGACCGCGACCGGGTGATGGCCGTGCCGGGCGAGAAAGGCCGCCAGCAGGATGGGGTCCGGATCGAGCGTGTCGCCATAGTCGCGCGCGTGGATGCCGCCGGAAACATAGAGCACGTCGACGCCGTTCGACTCCGCGCCCTTGACGTCCGTCAGCACGCCGTCGCCGATGGCGAGCGCCTCGCCAGCCGAGACCGGCCGGCCGAGCACGTCGCCCACCGCCTTCAGCGCCGCCAGATAGATCGGCCGGTGCGGCTTGCCGGCGATCATGGTGCGGCCGCCGAGCAGGCCATAGTCGCGCGCCAGCGCGCCGGCGCACCAGATCAGCCGGTCGCCCTTTTCCACGACGATGTCGGGATTGGCGCAGATGAACGGCAGATCGCGCGCGCGCAGGCGTCGCAGCATGTCGGCATAGTCGTCGGGCGTCTCG